>NZ_BTPW01000014.1:0-86566 GCF_036246185.1 Lactiplantibacillus paraxiangfangensis | reverse complement strand
ATTCAAATCTAGAAACACGTAAACCACAATGGTTTACGCATCTAAAAGACTGGTTTACTCAAGAACAGTTAATCTTAAAGGGCTTAGAACTGGATCCAATTTTTCAACATACTTACTTTACAGCGCACGCTTTAGTGGATGCGTTAAGAACCAGAGATTACCAACGTTTCATCGAAGCTTTAAGTAGAACTGACAAAGTCAGTTCACAGCTTGAAACAACCATTAAAACCTATCGTAAACATCTGTCTCTAATTAAAAACATGATGGCAAGTACCTACTCCAATGGCCCTTTAGAGGGCGTTAATCGCAAAATAAAGCAAATCAAACGGACGGCGTACGGGTACAAAAATTGGTCGCGTTTTTACACACGAATTCGGATTGAATTTACAATTCAGAACAAAAAAAGGAAACCAATTCGAAAATGAATTGGTTTCCTCATAAAGTTCCTCATCAACAGCCGTTGACAAAGAGCCTTTAATCATCATTCAATGATCAAATAACACCCGTTCAATATGATTAGTCTTCGTCTGGGAAGTTAGCGGCTTCGTATACTTCTGATACGTCGTCGTTATCTTCTAATTCGTCAATCATATGGTGTAGTTTTTCAACTTTATCTTCCGGAACGTCGGTCAAGTTTTCAGGAATCATGGTTAATTCAGCCGTTTCCAACTTGTAACCCTTTTCCTCTAAAGCATCCCGAACTTCGGCCAACTGCTTAGCGTCGGTGTAAATTTCAAATGCTTCGTCGCTAGACTGTAAGTCATCGCCACCGGCATCTAAAACATCCATTAACATCGTGTCTTCATCCGTGTCTAAATCTTCACGAGCAATCACGATGTAACCCTTACGCTCGAACATGTAGCTAACCGCACCCGTTGCAGCTAACGCACCACCATGGTGAGTAAATGCTGAACGAACGGCAGCAGCAGTCCGGTTCTTGTTGTCAGTCAATGCGTGAACCAGAACGGCGATACCACCAGGGCCGTAGCCTTCGTAGGTAACTTCTTCGTAGTTTTCCGCACCGGAGCCACTACCTTTATCAACCGCCCGTTTAATATTGTCTTTAGGCATGTTGGCAGCTTTAGCCTTATCCATTACTAACCGCAATCCTGCGTTAGAATCTGGATCAGGACCCCCGGCTTTAACAGCCATATATAGTTCACGAGAGATTTTTTGGAAAATCTTCCCACGTTTAGCATCTTGAGCGTTTTTACGCCCTTGAATGTTATGCCACTTTGAATGTCCTGACATTGTGACTCCTTCTTTCTTAAATTAATATCGATTTATGTTTAAACATACGCATAGTATAATAACAAAAAAATCAAGCGATTTCAAGGTCTAGACCCGAGTCACTTGCTTTAATTGTACAAGTGATTTGGAAAGCTTTTGACCACCTTTCCACTTACGTCAACTTGACGTTTTTAACTTAGTAGTCTGTATTTCGTCTGGCCTAACTAATTTCAATCATCTTTGCGCCCAGTTTCTTCATATAGTTATCATCTTCCTTGACATAATATTTTAAGGTCGTTTGCATATCCGAATGCCCAGCAATACGACGCACATCATCGATAGACAAGTTAGGATTGCTAGCATAATTTGTCAGTGCAGTCGCTCTAATTTTATGGAAATTAATTCGTTGTCTGACCGCACCTGAAGCAATTAGCTTATGGTTTAGTTCATTCCACCAACGATCAGCAATATTGGCACTGTAGTAGCAACCTTCATATATTGCTTGACGACTGGTTGTCTTAGGATGGCAAAATACGAAATCATACTCTTGACCATTCCCCATTACCCATTGCTTGTGCGTAGTTTGTTCTTTCAGTTCTAGTAATGCTTGCTTTAAATCCGGTGTGACTGGGACAATCCGTCCCTTACCATTTTTAGTCCCAATAGTAATCAATCCGGATTGGTCATCAGCGTTGTCCTTTTTGTTATCAACCCATCCATGTGACAATTTAATGTAAGGATTCTCGCCTAAATGAACTTCGTCCCAAGTCAAACCAATAATTTCACCCCGACGCATACCTGTTTTAAAAGCGGTCAGTAGTAACACCCGTTTAGTAATATTTTTCTCCTGATTAAGCATATCTAACGTTGCAGCAAACTCTTTCTTAGTCAATGCAATAACATGATGTTTCTCGTTTCGTTTGCGTTTCTCAGTCTTCGTTTCTAGACGCACCGTTTGGTTTGGATTTAGTAACACAAAGCCTCGCTCAATTGCGTAATTGAACACTGAACTGACTGCTTGCTTATACCGCGCCCGAACACTGTAGCTTTTATGGTAATCGCGCATAAGTTCTTCCATTAAAGCCTGGCAATCATTTAAAGTAATCTTATCCACCGCTAGACTTGCAAACCATTCAAAACGTTTTTCAGTCGCTAGCTTAACTACTTTACTTGCCACGTGCTTAAAGCTAGCAGGACTTGCAAAATAATCAGTTTTAGCAACTGAATACCACGGTCCATCTTTGACACCCAGTTCTGCAAAGGTTGGTACTACTTCTTTGTGAACAGCTTCCACGTCATATAATTCAGCCTTAACCTTGGCTGACCATTCTTCCCATTCCTTAGTAGCCTGCGCCTTATTCAAATCTTCATATACCCATTTACGGCGATTAACCAGACAACTATGACTGTTGTTAAAACGGATTTTAAACAACAGGCCACCTTTGAACCCCTTAATCACACCACTAGTTGTCTTACCAATCCATACCTTTCCTTCACGGGTCATTTTTGCTACTTTAGCTGCTTTCATCATAACCAATTACCTGCCTTTGCTTCATTGTTGTGTCCAATGTAACTCTCATTTTTTTGTTCGTCGTCTAACTTCTCATCAATTCTTATCACCTTTTGTTATTGCACGTAATCACCGCTGATTTGGATCAAAAAAGCTATCGTTAGTAGTAAAAAGACACCACCAATTGGCGATGCCAATGACTCTCCACCTAACATATTAGTCATATTTAATTATTGTAATTGGTCATCTATATAATTATTAATCGGTCACTTTATTGCTTTCTTAGAAATCGCCATCTAGTCTGAAACACTGTCAAGCCGGCCCTCATAGGTAATCCCTAACCCTGAACTCCATGGTAACTAAGAACACACCCTATTCGAATCGTATGGCACTTGTCCGGCCATGTGTCGCCTCTTGGTATCGGTCTGGAATAATTATACTAAAGAGTTCTGAAACGCCTGTGTGGCGCTCTGTCGGGGGTGTCAACTTAACAGAAATAATCTTAGCAATTGACCGGCCTAAATCCTAAGGGAAAAA
The DNA here is from genome assembly GCF_036246185.1 of Lactiplantibacillus paraxiangfangensis. Lineage (NCBI taxonomy): Bacteria > Bacillati > Bacillota > Bacilli > Lactobacillales > Lactobacillaceae > Lactiplantibacillus > Lactiplantibacillus paraxiangfangensis. The sequence continues at coordinate 83,289 of NZ_BTPW01000014.1, read as the reverse complement.
GTGTTGGGCTAAAAAAATCAATGTTTAACAGCAAGATAATTAGTTTGATCTAAACAATGTATTCCAACCGGTCATCACTTGTTCGTGTGAATTTCTTTATTTTATTCTTGAATGGGGAATTCTAAGGTAAAACAAAAAGCACCCCATTGCTGGATTGCCCCTCGCTTGAAACTTAATTAGATGGTGCTACTCGGTTCGGTATCCTTAGAAGCCCATCTCTACTGCTACATAATATGCTCCTGGATTTGTTGGGTCTTCTGCTAATCCAATACCAATTGTAGATGCACTTACATTAATTAAGTCGTTCCAATGGGAATCTGACTTGAACCCATAAATTAAATCCACCGCTGGATTTTCATTATACCCACTTGTCATGGTTAAATCTTCAGTCATATAATAACTATCTGCCCCATATTGCTTTGCTAAGACATTACCTGCATCCACCCCATTAAAGTAATGGTCATACTCAGTCCCTAATTGAACTGCTCGAACATTTGCTACCTTAGTCAAGGCTCCATCTACTTTCAATGGAACAAATCCTAATTTAACCCGTTCATTATTCAAAGTAGTCACCGCTTGACTGGCTACTTGCGCTGGGTCTAATTTGCCTTCTGGTAATGAACTTGATGAACTTCCTGAAGTCGCTGAACTGCTACCTTGGATTGTGGAGCTTCCTGTTTGACTGTTTGAACTTGATTTATTAACTTTGGTTAGGTACCCATTCCAAGTCCAACCTTGCTGTTTAGTCCCTGGGTTAGTCACATAGTAATACCTGTAAGCTTTCCCCTTTTTGTAAATGGTACGTTTTTGGCTAACTGTATACTTTACATTACCAGCTAACTTAGTCCCTTGGCTGAATCTAACATACTTGGTTGAGCCAGCTACCTTGTAAAACTTGCCTAGCTTTTTGGCCTGGTAAGTACCACTAAAACTTGTAACCTTGCTAGACTGATAGTTCTTACCAGCCTTCAAATATTTATGCCAGACCCAACCTTTAGCGCCATTTTTATTATTTCGGACATAGTAATATAAATACTTTTTACCATGCTTAGTAATCGTGGTTTTCTTGGTACGTGTCCAAGTAGTTGTCTTGTAATTGGATAGCTTATGATTGTGCTTTAAAACTAAATGCTTAGCACTCCCCTTGAACTTATAAGTGCGACCTTTGTTACTAGTCGAATAATATGATTTAGCGCTTACCAGCACTTCTTTGGAGCGTGAAATCTTTCCACTGGCTTGTGCCGTGGTTGGATAAAACACGCTTGCCACTGGCACAACTACAGTCAGTGCAACTACCCCTAATTTCGTTTCAAACTTCATTTCTAATGTGTCCCCTTTTTAGATCAAAACCAAAGCTCGGATTAATGGTCAGCAATCAATTACCTTGTTAGAAAGATTTACGCAACCATGAAACACTCTTTTTCACACAACAACTTAAAAGCCGAACTCAACCGCCACATAATATCCTCCCGGTTCGTCCGTAATCTCAGTCAATGCAATTCCAACCTTAGTGAAGCTCGGATTCATTAAATCACCCCAATGGGCATCCCCTTGAAAACCTTCAATTAAGTCCGTAGCCGTATCTAAATTTGTCGCATGTGATGAGGAAACTGCAATCAAATCCTCCGTCGCATAGTAACTATCATAGATACCGTATTCCTTAGCTAAAACTGAACTCGCATTAGTTCCTTTGTACGAGTGATTAAATTCAACATTCATTTGTGGTCCACGTGCAGCAGCTATCTTTTGCAATGTATCGTCAGAAACTACTGGATTAAGTCCACGCTTGGCGCGATCCCGATTCAAAACTTTAATGGCATCAGAAACAACCACTTTAGCGTTATATACTTCATTGGCATCGTTGGAAGCTGTATTAGCCGTGCCACTTTTTCCGTACTTGGTTAGATAACTACTCCAAACCCAGCCTTTTTGCTTAGTGGTCTTATTGGTCACATAATAATACTTGTAAGCTTTGCGTTTCTTATAGATCGTACGTTTCTTGCTAGCTGTGTATTTCACGTTATTCGCTAACTTGCTACCATGGCTCAGCTTGATATATTTCTTAGAACCAGTTATTTTGTAAAGTTTTCCTGACTTTTTACGCTGATAAGTCCCTTTAAAGTTGGTAACTTTACTAGATTGGTAATTCTTGCCGGCCTGCAGATGCACATTCCAGACCCAGCCCTTGGCGTTATTCTTTGTATTAGTGACGTAGTAATACAAATACTTCTGACCGTGTCTAGTCAGGGTCGTTTTGGCTGTGCTGACCCACGTCGTCTTCTTATAATTAGCCAGTTTATGGTTATGTTTTAACACTAAGTGCTTCGCGTTGCCTTTGAACACGTAAGTCCAGCCTTTGGAACCCATGGAATAATAATTTTCAGCCTTCACCTTAGTGATTTTATTCCGCTTATAAGCGGAACTGGCCGTTGCATTTGTCGGTTGCGCCAAAACGCTACCACCCAACACAGTAACTGCTACTAGGGCTGCCGATGTAAACTTTGTGGATTTTTTCATAGTCATTTATCCCGCCTACTTAAAGTAATCCCGCATCATCATCTGAGCGCTTCCAACTTTACGTAGTTGCTTTTTAGTCATTAGTTTAAAGCCTTTTTCACTAACCTTTTTGGGCTTAATCCATTCATTATAGAGCTGGAATTTATTCGCGTTAAGCCGGTGAAAGCCCTTACCGACATAAATCTTAGGAATTTTATAGGTTGATTTACCAGTCCGCTGAATCGTCAATGTTCCCTTACCTTTGGCTAACCCGTACTTTTTCATAGCCTTACTTAACTTTGGCGTTACGGTAAACGTCATTTTGCTGCCCTTAACCTTCTGGTGCTTAATCTTATAATTAATGACATTAATTGATGGCCCTGATCCTTCAGCAATCTTCAAGTTTTTCTTCGATGTTTGAGTGAACAATAATACACCGGTGCTTTGGTGCATCCCCTTCGTTTTAGCCAGCATCTTATTTTTATTTCTCAATACTGATTTGCTAATCTTGTACGTCTTTGCACTGGCAACCGTTGGTGTAGCCGTTACCGCTAACGAACTGACTGTCATGACTGATAAAGCAATGAGCCCTACTTGACTTAATTTCATAATTTTTCCTCCAAAATAACGATTTCAAAATCGTTTATTAAAATAATTATATATCAACAATCAATCGTTGACGCTTTATTTTTAAAATGCCCATTTCATCATCAAAAATGACACAAAAAGACGACATGGTTATAACAACCACACCGTCTTAAACAATTTTGAAATTTAATTACCAGCATCATGTGACAAACATCCGCCAGCTATGAGGCTTAATTATCTTAGTTACGGTTTCAAATAAGCGTAGCCCTGCTCCTGTAACTCAACTAGCCGCACCACTCCCGCCGGCACGATGGTCACGCCCGTTGGTAAGTCCGCCGCTGCCAGCTGATGACTCCGCATCGCATTTTGACAGGCGTCGACTTCAACTTGGGGCAGCTCGGTCAACAAAGCATCCCACGCCCCCGTGGTTAACGTCGCAATGGCCGGACCATTGACCACGATCACCAGCGTACTAGTGGGGCGCAACGCCAAAAAGTTGCGACTATTACTGATTGCCATGGCTACCTTTTGCGGCTCATCTACGTGAATAACGACGTTACTCATGCGACCGCTCCCCCTCAATCACACGGGTCTCCATGTCACGTAAGTAGTGATAACTGCTGAGCATGTTCGCACAAGTCGCGTCCGTCTCGTCAGGAACTTCATAGATCATCGTTGCGTGTGGATTTAACACTGGTAACACCCGCTGCCAGTCAATCAATCCCCGTCCAAGGGGTAAGCTATCATGTTGCTGACCAAGTGAATCAACTAAATGATAATGCTGAATCAACGGCACCAACCGTTTTAACGCTAGCATTGTCAGTTCCATGTCGCCATGCAACCCAATAAAGACGTGACTCAAATCGCAAACTAATGGAAAGTGGTGTTGGATCAACTGTTCATCCAACTGCGGGTCGCCGTACATGAAACTAGGGGTAATCCCATTTTCAATCATCACGTGCCCGTTGGCCTGCCGCACAAGTTCGTCTAAGCGACTCAGAACCACCGTCCGGGCGGCCGCAACTGATGGGTACTGGTCTAATAGTTCGGTGCCACCGTAGCCCCCATGTACCAAAATTTTGACGTCTAAGTCATTCGCCAAATCCAATAATTGGTCGGTAGAAGCATGTAAAAATTGATAAGCTTCTGGCTGCCGTTTAGGATCAAGTAATTGGTCCAAATGGATCCCCTGATAGCTCATCGGGTGGTGTACGATCACCTTTTCCGTCACGTTCGCCAAAACAAATTTCACAGCCGCTTTCAACGCTTTTAACCGTTCGGGTTGAAAATCCGCCGAGCTGGTGAAAAACTCAAACACCTCCGGGCGGTACTGTAATCGATTCATTAACTGTGCCGGCTGTGCGGACGCTTTTAACCCTAACTGAACTTTTCCGGGGCGCGCCGGTAATACTAATTTCGCCATCTAAGCCATCCTCTCTGTGGTTACTGAACAAAAAAGGTTCAGAACCGAAGTTCTAAACCTAGTATAACGCTAAGTTGTGACTTACCGCCGTGAAGCCGGTCAACCTACCGTCATGATTCAATTATTCTGCGGCCTTAGTCGAAGCACGGCGCACAATCCCATATGGTAATGTGACCGTTTTTTCTTCTAATTCCTTATCGTTCATCAACTTAGTTAACATCCGCATCGCTACGGCACCAATATCATAGAGTGGTTGCGTAATGGATGTGATGGCTGGGCGAGTAATCTGAGTCACGATCGTGTTGTTACTTGTAATAACTTCCAAGTCGTTAGGCACGTCGATACCAGATTCCATGCTAGCATTGATGATTCCGGCAGCCATTTCGTCGTCACCAACGAACACTGCGGTAGCACCACTATCCGCAATAACGGGTTGTAACTTGATCCCGGCATCGTAAGAATAGCCTGCTTCGTAAACCAGTGAGTCGTCATAAGGTAACTTAGCTTTGTTCAAAGCGCGCTTATAACCCTTCAACCGGTATTCAGCGTTGATTGATTGGCTCAATGAACCTAAAGCCAACGCAATCTTCTTGTGACCACGTTTGATCAAGTTCGTCACTGCTTCTTCAACTGCGGCGGCGTAATCAATGTTGACACTTGGCGTATCACCTTCGGGGTCAACCGTACCAGCTAAAACAACTGGTGCCTTAGCGCGTTTGAATTCGGCCCGTAGCTTATCATCGATGTGGTTACCCATGAAGATCACCCCATCAACTTGCTTAGCCATCAAGGTGTTTAACACGTTGACTTCTTGTTCGCCGGCATCGTCGGAGTTGGTCAAAATGATGTTGTATTTATACATCATCGCAATGTCATCAATCCCCCGTGCTAATGAAGCAAAGTAAATATTCGTTACGTCGGGAATAATTACCCCAACCGTCGTTGAACGTTTACTTGCAAGGCCCCGGGCAACCGCGTTTGGCCGGTAGTCTAAGCGTTCGATAACCGCCAAAACCTTTTTCCGAGTGGCTGGCTTAACGTTAGGATTCCCATTGACGACCCGTGAAACTGTCGCCATTGAGACGGCGGCTTCCCGTGCCACGTCATAAATTGTTACTGTCTGTTTTTCCATATAAAATAGCCCTTTCTTAGCTGATATGATATGTTTTCATTCGTTTTCATGCAACATCAACCAATATAGCAAAATAATGGTCTTGATGCAACTTAAGATACTAATTGAAATCGCTTTCATGAAAATAATACCTTACTTGTTTTCAAAAATCAAGATTTTACAACGAAGATAATATTATTTTCAGCTCATTTTTCTCAGCTTTTTTTAAGAAACAGCGCTATACTTGATTATATTAATCAAGTAACTAAATTTTGAGGAGTGATTGAAGTGGCAGATTACACCAAGCTGCAACAAGTTCGTCAATGGACTGTGGATAACCACGTCGACGTAACTTACGTCAGCAATTTTCACACGATTTCCTATTTAACCGGATTTGAGAGCAACCCGTACGAACGGACCCTCGCATTATTTATTTTTGCGGATTCGGAACCGTTCCTGTTTGCCCCCGCCCTAGAAGTTGAAGCAATCAAAGAAATGGGCTGGCCTTACAAAGTCTTTGGCTACCTTGACCACGAAGATCCTTACGCTTTAATTGCGGACCATATTCACGACCAATTAACTGATCCTAAAGTCTGGGCCTTAGAAGAAGGCCAATTGACCTTAGACCGTTTCTCAGCCTTGAAGGACCAATTCCCAGCTGCGCACTTTGATAAGGACCTTTCTCCTTACATTCAGCAACTGCGCTTAGTTAAAACGCCCGACGAATTAAAATTACTCAACGTCGCCGGCGAATGGGCTGACTTTGCATTCGAACACGGCTTTGCTGCGGTGAAGGCTGGTCGGACGGAACAACAAATTGCCGCCGAACTTCAATACGCCTTAATGCAAAAAGGCATCATGGAAATGAGCTTTGGGACCTTGGTACAAGCTGGCGAACACGCTGCTAATCCACACGGTGCCACTAATGAAACCCAAGTTAAACCTAATGAATTAGTACTATTCGACCTTGGTGTCATGTACAAGGGTTACGCCTCTGACGCTTCTCGGACCGTGGCTTACGGTCAACCAACTGACAAACAAAAAGAAATTTATAACGTTTGTCTTGAAGCCCAATTAACGGCTCAATCCGCTGTTAAACCAGGCATGGCTGCCGAAGACGTCGACAAGCTTGCTCGCGACGTCATTACCAAAGCCGGCTACGGCGAATACTTCATTCACCGTTTAGGCCATGGGATTGGTCAAACTGATCACGAATTCCCATCCATTATGGCTGGTAACCACATGCCATTAGTTGAAGGCATGTGCTTCTCCATCGAACCCGGAATTTACATTCCAGGGGTTGCTGGTGTCCGGATCGAAGACTGTGGGGTCGTCACTAAGGAAGGCTTCAAGCCATTCACCCACACATCTAAAGATCTCAAAATTTTAGACCTTTAATTTTTAAAAATAAGACTAAATTCAAAAGTCGTTCAGAAATATTTCTGAACGGCTTTTTCTGTTTATTGCGGTTGAAACGTGTGCCAAAAGGCAATTTGTTCCGCTTAACCCGGCGTCAGCGACCATTCCAAACCCAGGAATAATCACTGACGCCACGTTAATGCTCACAAACTCCCCGCCTTTTGTCACACTCTTATGGTAAATCGTTCCCCGCAGCAAAGTAGACGTCGTACCATTCCTGCTTCGTCAAGTCGACGTCGGTACCCGCAATACTTTCTTGTAAATGTTGCGGATTCATTGAACCTAAAATAACTTGCATGTGTGCCGGATGCCGTAAAATCCACGCCGTTGCGATAGCGTTCTTCGTCACGTGGTACTTATCCGCAAGTGCTTGTAACTCAGCGTTTAGCTCTGGAAACTTCGGGTTATCAATGAAGGTCCCCTCAAACATCCCGTATTGGTAAGGTGACCAAGCTTGAATCATCATGTGATGCAACCGTGAATATTCAATAATTTCCCCATCATGATTGATACTTGGCGTATCTTGCATATTCGTGTGTAAGCCAAATTGGATGGGTCCCGTGTGCATGACGCCAAATTGAAGTTGATTGATCATGAGCTTCTGGCTTAATGCGGATTGAACTAGTTCCACTTGCATCGGATTAAAGTTGGAAACGCCAAAATGGCGAACTTTTCCGGCTGCTTGTAATTCATCAAAAGCGGCCGCAACTTCTTCCGGTTCCATCAAAGCGTCCGGACGGTGTAGTAGGAATGAATCTAAGTAATCGATTTGCATCCGCTGCAAAATACCATCGACGGCTTCAATCAAGTGTTGCTTAGAAAAATCGTAACGCTGACCAAAGACTAGTTCACCGCTACTCTTCTTAGGGTCTAAGACAATGCCACCCTTTGATTGAATAAAGAAATCATCCCGTTTTAAGCCAGACTTTTTAAAGGCTTGTCCAAAAATCTTTTCGGACTCACCGTTACCATAAATATCGGCGCCATCGATAAAATTAACCCCTTGTTCATGGACCGTATTCAAAATATTAGCCGCCTGATCAGTATCTAGCCGCACCATCCGCATGATGCCTAAAGCAACAGCTGAGACTTCCTTATTAGTCGCACCTAATTTCACTTGTTTCATACTGTGAAACCTCCTTATTTATCGGAAATCAGCGTTTTAAAGAAACATTAAACGCTAGGAATTCCGTCATCATTTCTAGGATAGTTCTTAGAGCCGACTCTAAGTCAAGAAAAATGCCGATTTTTTACAAAAAGCTAGTCAAGTTTGTGTACAGTCATAACAAGCTTCCACATATCGGCCATTTTACCGGTAACTATTTATAACCACATAAAAAAGACTGGCCAAACACCAGTCTTTTTTCTCGAACTTATTTAGCAGGTTGGTCATCATCTGCCGCACTAGTTGCTTCACTGTTCGCTTCACTAGTGGCTTCGTCTGCTTCTTTTTCTTCTGCACTCGTTGGTGTTTCAGTCGCTTTTTCAGCTTCTGCATCACCAAAGGCGGCCGCACTATCAATGACAATGTCATCATCGTCGCCTTGGTCATCTTCAACCTTGGCCAATTCAGACCGTAAACTGTCCGTTGCTTGGTCTAAGCTGGAACTGAAGCTACCACCGTCAGTTTCTTTAGCAGCCTGGTATTGATCAGCAAAGTCGCTGACCTTTTCCTTAGCGTCTTCGAAGTGCTTGCTAGCTTCAACTTTAAAGTCTTCCGCAGCATCGTTGGCGTAAAAAGCGTAATCGATTGCACGATCTTTAAAATCAGCTAACCCTTGTTGGGCCTTTGCTTTCAATTCAGCCTTTTTTTCAGCATCCATCTTGTTAGCGATGGTCGCAATCACTGCGCCACCGACTGCTAAACCAAATAAGAATCCTTTTTTCGACATATTAAGACTCCTCACTATCATTATTATCGTTATTCTTGGAACGACGATTTCGGTAGACATCGAAGGCGGCCTTACCAACCTTGCTTGCACTCGCGAACTTACTGCGTTTTTCGTTCGTCTTGCCCAACTTAGACGTCAATTCCCGGGTCGCGTTGTTCAAATCAGAAACACTTTGACCTAAATCGCCCATTGCCTGAAATGCAGGATCAATGGTTGCGACTTTTCCGTTCACGTCCTTCAATAACTCGTTTGCATTGGACATGATTTGTTCACTTTGGTGTGATAAAGCATCAACGTCGTCCGTAATCGCATTCAAGCTTCGGTTGACTTCCCCCATGGTTTTTGTAATCCGCATTAGGAAAATCCCGATGAAGATGACTAAAAGCAAAAACGCAATGGCGGCAATGATCCCCGCAATATGTGTAATCATTAAAAAATTCCTCCTTCAACTGCCTTTAACATTAGAACAAGCATAGCATTGTCTCAATTATACTGCAATTAAAAAAGTGCTTACAACCACGTGAGAAGCGTGTTTGTACCGAGTTTGCTTGCTAACGATTTGTTATCAGCGTCTATCGATACAATTATTTTTAAATTACCCACTTTATTAGGCAAATAGTGTCACGCTAATCGATGATCCTCCCGCCTACAATCCTTGCAAATACGATTGTTAGTTGACTGTCCGTTAACCGCTCCATAAATTCCACCAAGTAAATTTGGTTAGACTGCCAAAGTCTGCTAAACTTATGAACAGACAATTTATTTTGAAGGTGAATACATGTTTTCTCCAGTTGCACTGACCATCGACACGCCAACCAAGCAAGTCTCCGTCTGGGTCAAGCTTGCCCAGAAGATTGACTGGCAACAAATCATTATCGACATCGGTGGTAAGATTATTGAAATTGTTTTATTCGTACTGCTATTTTGGGTGATCGACCGTCTCGGTAAGCGGCTCGTCCACCACCTCTTTTTATCTAACGCCAGTACTAGTGATACGGCCAATAACCGGATTTCCACCATTTTTACGCTGACCCTCAACATTTACCACTACATCATTATGTTCTTCGGAATCTACGCCGTTCTGTCCGTTTTGGGCGTTCCCGTTGGTACTCTGATTGCCTCCGCCGGGATCTTTAGTGTGGCGTTAGGATTAGGTGCCCAAGGATTCGTGAGTGATATCGTCACCGGGTTCTTTATTTTACTAGAAGACCAGATCGACGTCGGGGATTCAGTCAAGATTGAATCGATTGAAGGAACGGTCACGGCAATCGGGCTCCGGACCACCCAAGTGACGAGTCCGGATGGGACCTTAAACTTCATTCCCAACCGGAAGATTCTCATCATTAGCAACCAGTCCCGTAACGACATGCGCGTCTTAATCGACCTTTACATCGAGCCACACACCGCCATTAAAACGTTGACGGATGCCGTTCAGTCGACCAATACGACGCTAGTTCCCCAGTACCCCGATATTATCGGTGAACCAGATATTCAGGGGGTAACTACGCAAAGCGACGGCACCCTCGTCTTTCGAGTTCAGTTCTACGTCAAAAACGGGATGCAATATACGATTCAGCGGGACTTTTTAGCTGCCTACCTCGCAGCTGCCAAGGCGGCCGGAATCAACTTACCTTCACCCCGGTTAAACTTAAATCACTAATGTTTAACAATTTGCTCCCCTAAAAAATGGGTTTAAACCAAACTAAAAAGCCGTTCAGAAATATTTTCTGAACGGCTTTTTGCTATTACTATGGTTGAAACGTGTGATAAAAGGCAATTCGCTCCGCTTAACCCGGTATCAGCGGCCATTCCAAACCCAGGAATAATCACTGATGCAACGTTAATGCTCATAAACTAACCGCCCATTTGTCACAGGTTTATTTTCTTAAACTGTTACGATGCGTCAAGTATCCCGTCATCGCGTCAACCCCGCTCATAATCGCATCAGTATGCGGTACCATGCTTTCGGAGTGTAACGAGTAAGGACTGTCGACACCCAACCAGAACATGGTGCCAGGAATTTGATGGATTAGGAATCCAAAGTCTTCCCCGGTCATGGCCGGCTGCGTTTCGATGAAGTTGACATCGTCAGCAGTTTGCATGTAATCCATAAAGTCAGCCGTAATGGCATCGTTATTCTCAACTGGGTAGTAACCACCCTGGTTGAGCTTCAAATCAATGTTGCAGTCATAGGCCAGTGCGACCCCTTCAGTAATCGTGCGCACCCGTTTCTGGATGTGCTCGTTCATTTCCTGAGTCAGCGCCCGAATGGTCCCGTCAATTTGGGCTTCGCCCGCAATGACGTTTCCAATCGTCCCAGCCGTAAAGTGACCTAACGTGACCACCCCACTCTGAATTGGATCAACGTTTCTGGACACAATGGTCTGTAACTGTTGAACCAACGCAGCTCCGGCGACGACCATGTCGTTCGCCTGGTGTGGATACGCCGCATGACCACTCTTACCATTTAAATGGGCGTGAATTTCACAAGTCCCAGCAAACAGCGTGCCCATCCGACACCCAATCGCCCCAGTTGGCAGATTAGGATTATCGTGGAAGGCAAAAATCTCGTCTGGCATCCATTCAGCGTCCAACGCGCCACTTTCATAAAGGCGTTTGCCCCCCGAAGCATTCTCTTCGGCGGGTTGGAACATGAAAATCATGTCCGTTGTTGGTTGATGTTCTGCAAAGTAGCTCAGAATACCTAGCGCAACTGACATGTGAATGTCGTGACCACACGCATGCATCTTGCCCGGATGGGTGGACGCAAACGGCAAGCCAGTCTTTTCTGTGACTGGTAAGCCGTCAATGTCGGTCCGGTAACCAATCCGGTAATCATGCTTGATCCCGCTGACCTTGACTAAGATCGCCGTATCAAGTGATGGGATCTTCTTGATAGTCAAATAGTCTTGCGGCATTTTCGCAATGATCGATAACAAGTACGCCTGCGTCTCGTGTTCTTCCAAACCGAGTTCGGGAATCTGATGTAGGTGTTGATAAATCGGAATTAATTCGGTTTCCCGTAATGCCATTATCTATCCCTCCACGTTTAAAGATTCCGTAATTCACTCATTAATTCAGTCTTGCTCTTCGTTTTATCATCAATGTCTTTTAACTTACGTGCGGGTACGCCACCCACAACGGTATTAGGTTCAACGTCACTGATAACAATGGCACCAGCCGCAACAACGGCCCCTTTACCAACGTGGACGCCTTCCAATACGGCTGCGTTTGCACCGATTAAAACGTCGTCATCAATTTGAACAGGTTTAGCCGAAGGTGGTTCTACCACGCCAGCTAACACAGTCCCAGCACCAATGTGACAGTTTTTACCAACGATGGCACGGCCACCTAAGATTGCGCCCATGTCGATCATCGAACCAGCACCGATTTCGGCACCAATATTGATAACGGCACCCATCATGACAACGGCATTGTCGCCAATTAAGACTTGGTCACGAATAATCGCACCGGGTTCGATCCGGGCGTTGTATTGCTTTAAGTCCGCCATTGGAACGGCTGAGTTACGCGCATCGTTTTCTAATTCATAATCTTCGATGTGGTCAGCGTTAGCCTTTAAAAATGGTTCAACGTCGGCCCAATCACCGAATAATACACCTGCGTTACCACTGAAAAAGGTTTTAATGCCAGCTGGAACATCCAGTTGATCAAGTTGACCCTTCACGTAAACTTTAACGGGCGTTTTTTTCTTGGCACTGCCAATGTAGTTAATAATTGATTGTGCATCTAATTTTGCCATATGGGGACCCTCCATAATTTTCATTTAGACTTTTCGCTAGTGGAAAAATCCTTTTCAATCATATCATATTGTTTCCCAATTTCATGGGTTAAAAAGTTAAAACTCTTCATGTATTCGCGCCGGGTCACGATTCCCTTGAACAAGCCATCTTTGTCAACGACCGGAACAAACGGATTATCGATCATCAGGTGTAGCGTTGCCTCAACATCATCGACGTTGGGTACCGTCTTAACCTGCGTTTCCATCACGTCACTGACCCGCTTTTCCATTAGGACCTCAACGTTTAGCTGGTCAAATCCTAACATCTGTTCCGTAATCAACGGTAGCGAGATCAACCCTTCAAAGTGGCCCGCATGGTCAAGGACCGGAATCTTAGAATACTTGATCTTCGTTAACACCAAAAACGCGTGGTAAAGATTATTATCAGTTTGGACGTTGGCAACAATGTCAGCCGGAATCAGGTAATGGTCAGCATTGCGTGACAATAAGTCCGCAACTGGTTGGATTAACATTTAGACACCCCTTCTCGTCACTGCATCACAGTCCTATTTTACCCGAAAATGGACTCGATTTGAGGAGGAATCCCCGAATTTTTATTAATCTTTTAATGGCTAAAGTGGAATTTCAATTCAGGGACGGCGTGTTGCTGCCGATCGTAGTATTGAACGTCCACCGCGTCGGCACTCGTCGTCACAATGGCGTACGTCCCACCGATGCGTGTGAATTCACCCCGGGGAAAACTGATACTGCCGGGATTAAGCATCAAAATGCCGTCATGCCGTTCGACGCCTAATTGATGCGTGTGTCCAAAGAATGCGAGCTGCGCGTGATTGGCTTGCGCGTTAGCCAACAAGTGGTCCAGTCCCATGTTAACCCCGACTAAGTGGCCGTGAGTCATGTAGACCGGCACGCCCTTGATGGTTGGGTGCACTGCTTCAGGTAATTGGCCATCAAAGTCCATATTGCCCCGCACCACGTACATTTTGTCAAAAACGGCATCATCGTGTTGTAGCTCTGAATCACCACAATGGAAAAAGGCGTCGACCTTGCCTTCGTAATGAGCTAATAGTTGAACCAAAATATCGCGATCGCCATGGCTATCGCTAACCACTAAACATTGCATTATTGCACCCACCATTCATCAAATTTTTCCATCAATTTACGCAACGCGTCCCCGCGATGACTAATGGCATTCTTTTGTTCTGGCGTCAGTTCCGCCAATGACTTCTGGTACTGTTCCGACCAGAACAGCGGATCATAACCGAACCCGTTGTCACCCCTGGGCGCAATTAAAATGCGACCATGTAGCTCACCATTAACGACCAACTTAGCGCCATCCGGCTTAATCGCAACCAGCGTAGTGTGAAAGGTCGCCGTCCGCTTTTCTTCCGGGACTCCGCCTAAATTAGCTAACAATTTGGCATTGTTGGCGGCATCGTTATGATCACCCGCATACCGGGCTGAGAAGACACCAGGATCACCATGTAACGCGTCGACCATCAACCCGGAATCATCCGCAATTGCTGGTAACCCGGTCGCATCGACCACTGTCTGGGCTTTCTTGGTCGCATTCTCTTCAAACGTGATCCCATTTTCCTTAATTTCTGGAATATTAGGAAAATCAGCTAACGTCTTAATCGTAATCGCATACTTTTCAAACATCGCCCCAAATTCCCGCGCTTTGTTGGGATTATTCGTTGCGACAATCAATGTTTGTGGTTTAGTCATTCTCTTCACTCCCTAAATCAATGTGGGTTGCTTTGAAATTCGGTAGTTCTAACCAGTCGGCTGCAATGGCCGTAAACTGTTCCGACGAACCCGTCGTAAAGTACTCGTCCGGATACGTCTTCTTCTCATCAGTATTAGTTAGGCCTAAGTACGTTAAAACTGAGGACACGTCGTTAACCGTCTCCGCACCGGAATCAATCAACGTGACCCCGGGCCCCATGACGTTTTGAATCAACGGCCGCAGTAGCGGGTAGTGCGTACATCCTAGTACCATCGTATCGATCGACTGGGACTTAAAATCTTTAAGCGTCTCCGCAACAACTCGCTTAGCAACTGCCGAGCGGTATTCATTTGACTCAACCAAGGGGACAAACTTAGGACACGCCTTTGAGATTACCGTCACCGACGGATCTTGCTGTAAAATTGCATCGTGATAAGCCTTACTTTTAATGGTCCCTTCAGTGGCAATGACACCGATTCGATGGCTTTTAGACGCCTTAATGGCTGCTCGTGAACCGGGTCCAATCACCCCAATGACGGGAATTGATAGTTTAGCTTTCAAATCAGGTAACGCAGCCGCCGTCGCGGTATTACATGCGATCACTAACATTTTGATATTCTTACGCAACAAAAAGTTAGCCATCTGCCAAGAAAACTCACGTACCTGTTCCGTTGGTCGTGGGCCGTACGGTAAGCGGGCCTGATCACCCACAAAGTACACCGTCTCCCGGGGAAGTTGTTTTAAGGCCTGCTTAACGACCGTTAGTCCACCAACTCCCGAATCCATGAAGCCAATTGCACGTTCATCTGACATATTCAAAATCTCCGTTCGCTGAATTCTGAAACTACATTATGTTCTTTTTTGTAAGTGATTTCAAGCCGAACCAATTGCCTCGATTTCGTAAAGTTTCTGTCGATAACTTCAAAAAATCCCGCATTTCACCGGAAACAAGGTATAATATCTATTATAAAGTGGTAACCGTACCACGATTTTTGCATGGAAAGGAACTATCATGACGAACGCCTTTTATTCTCAATTTGCGGGCAACTCGATCAAGACCTCCATTTTAAGCGTGGAGATTTTGCGTGACGCCTTATTACCAAACTTACTTGGAGACGAAAGCAGTGGGATTCTTTACTGGGCTGGTAAAGACTTGGCGCGCCAATTTCCAACTAGTTCAACTGAAGACCTGATTGCGTTCTTCGACCAAGTCGGCTGGGGACACTTGGTACTCGTAAAAGCGACGAACGACCTCATCACCTATGAATTGGTTGGTGAACCAGTCGCTCGACGTAGTGCAACCATTAAAAATCCCGATTTCATGCTTGAGACCGGATTTTTAGCCGAACAAGCTGTTCAACATTCTGGTTGTATTAGCGAAGCCAAAATTATCTTTCAAAATCGGATGCGGTTACGCATCGCCGTTACCATTGACCATCAGCAACCAATCACCAATCACGATCCTGAAACACCGATTGAGATTGTGCATCCCCGAGTAGAAGACCCAGAAGCTGACGATACATCTGAATCAGAATCTTAAAAAAAGACGACCATTTCTGGCCGTCTTTTTTGATTCCTACAAGTTGTTCACAAAAACCTTAAAGGTACTGATCAAGCTTCTGTTTAATTTGTTCTTTTGAGTGGTAGCCGACAAGGGTGTCCACAACTTCGCCATCCTTCTTGACAAGCAAGGTTGGAATACTCATAATACCAAAGCTGCTGGCCGTTTCGGGGTTCGCATCCACATCCATTTTGTTGAAGGTGACCTTGTCACCCATTTCATCAGCTAATTGTTCAACGACTGGTGATTGCATCCGACAAGGACCACACCAAGTTGCCCAGAAGTCAGTTAACGTGACGCCCGTGGCAGTATCCGTTGTAAAAGTTTTATCCGTAGTTGCTGCGACCATTTCAATCGGCCTCCTAAATAAGATTCTGTTACTATAAGTAAGTATAACCAGTTCACGCACCGAAAACAACTAATTCGTTCAGAACGAACGGTTGACCGGATACGACTGATTAGCCTATTTAAATTGCACTTCGGTTGCCCCGTTGCCACCATGGTTCGGTGCGGCAAAGTGGAACGACTTCACTTGACGATTGGTCTTCAAGTAGTCCGTGATCCCTTCACGCAGTGCACCGGTTCCCTTACCATGAACGATCGTCACGGAAGGATAACCTGCTAAGAGGGCCGCGTCAATGTAGCGATCAACTTGGGTCATCGCGTCTTCATAACGGACACCCCGCAGATCTAAGTTTGGCGAAACGTGACTTGCATTGGCACTTCGAACGATTGCGCGGGCTTGTTTCGGTTCCGCTTCCGGTTTGACACGTTCCATATCACCATCGGAAATCTTCATCTTCAAGATGCCAAGTTGGACCTCCCAAGCATGCTGCCCCATCTTTTGAACCAGCACACCCCGTTGGCCGTAAGACTTAACTAAAACATCGTCGCCTTGATGGAAATCTTGTTGGGCCTTAGCCCGTCGTAAGATGCGGTTCTTCTTCAGCTTAGGTTGTTGTTCCAGGGCATTCAAAGCCCCCTTCGCGTCAATCAGTTCATTTTCCTTAACGACACTGTGGCCACTTGCCAATTGTTTCTTGCGTAAGTCACTAATAATCGCATCGGCCTTCGTCTTACTCTTCTCCACGATGTCATTGGCTTGAACCTTGGCATCTTCGATCAACTGGTCTTTGCGTTGTTGATAGGCATTGTACTCGCTCTTCAATTCACGATGGAGTTTGTCCGAATCCGCCAGTTCTTCTTTCAAGTGAACTTGCTCATCTTCGACTTGTTTACGCTTAGCGACCAAATCAGCAATCATTGCGTTTAAGTCCTGACTGTCTGAATCGGTCAACGAACGGGCCTGGTCCACAATGCTGCGCGGAATCCCAAGCCGTTGCGCAATGTCTAACGCGTTACTACGACCAGGAATCCCAACCAACAGTTTATACGTCGGCTTCAACGTCTCTTCATCGAATTCCATGCTGGCATTGATCGTATCGGCCCGGTTGAATCCATACGCTTTTAACTCAGGGTAGTGGGTCGTTGCAACGACTTGCGTCCCCTTTGCGCCAATCGCATCCAAGATGGCGATTGCTAAGGCGGCCCCTTCTTGTGGATCGGTCCCCGCACCTAATTCATCAACTAGAACTAGGCTACGTTGGTCGATCTGCTTCAAAAAGCTTTCAATGTTTTCCATGTGTGACGAGAAGGTACTGAGGTTTTGTTCAATCGATTGTTCATCACCGATATCGGCAAAAATTTCGTTATAAATTCCGATTCGACTGCCTTCGTCGACCGGAATAAATAGGCCGGATTGGCCCATCAGTTGTAATAACCCCAACGTCTTTAAGGTAATGGTCTTCCCACCAGTATTAGGCCCGGTAATCACGATGGCCTGGTAGTCAGTCCCTAACGTAATATCGTTAGCAACGACCTTTTTGGCATCAATTAACGGGTGCCGTGCCTGTCGTAAGTAGACCTGGTTATCCGCTGAAATTTGAGGTTCAGTCGCACGCATGTCATGCGCGTACCGCGCCTTCGCGTTAATAAAATCAAAGTGGCCCAAGATAGCAGCGTTTTGAAGGATTTCATCTTGATAAGGTGAAATCAAGTTCGACAATTCCTCCAAAATCCGTTGTTCTTCCTGTTTTTCAGCAACCTGATTTTGACGCAACCGGTCATTTAACGCCATGACTGCCTGTGGCTCGATGAACAGCGTCTGACCACTGGCACTTTGGTCGTGGACGATGCCACCAAAGCGGGACCGATTTTCAGCTTTAACTGGAATAACGTACCGGTCATTTCTAATCGTGATAATTGGATCACTCAAATACTTAGCGTCACGACCACGGGTAAAATGCTCCATCTTGCTGCGGATTTCACCCTCGGTGCGGCTGATATTACTGCGGATACTGCTCAACTGTGGTGAGGCGTCATCCGTAATATGCCCATCACCTTCAATGGCCGTGGCGAGGCGTTTCGTCACGTCAGGTAACGTAACGAGTTCCTGAACTTCATCAAATAGGTGCCGAATTTCATTTTCAGGCGCATCTTCCAACAGGTCATCAAAGAACCGGGTAATTGCGCGGGTCGTCTTCAAGACACGCCCCACCTGACCCAGTTCGCTCCCATTCAGAGTTGCCCCAATCGCTAACCGTTTCATATGCGGTGCAATGTCCGCAAGGCGCGCAATCGGAATGCCACCCTTTAACCGGTAAACTTCCGCCCCGTCATTCGTTTCATCCAGGGCGAGTTGAATCGCCGCTTGGTCACTTTGCGGCTGCAATGTGTTTAACTCTTTTTGTCCGGCTGCCGAAACTAAGTACGGTGCCAGTTGTTGTTTGATTTGTTGATACTCTAATGTTTTTAATACTTTAGGATTCACTTATAACTTACCCCCGAAGCTCTGAGTCGGTAACGAAGGTTGCAAAAAAATAGATGATGCAGTTAGTTGTTAGCATCATCCGTTTGCATCTTCAATAACTCTGCTTGTTTGTCCACCTGATCTGAGATCGCATTGAAAGCGAGCAATGTCGCTACTTCTTGATCTGAGAGGTCGGGTGCTAATTTTTTTAATTGTTCAATTTGTTCGTTCATCATCCGCGTCACCGTTTGCATGTGCCGATCAGATGCCGTTCCGATGATCGTGTACGCATGACCATCAATTTCTGCTTTAAAGCGTCGTTTATTCGCAGTCATCAACATCCGCTTCCTTTCCAATAACATCTAATATTTTAGCATGATACGGGCGTTTATGCGAACCGTAGCCCCATTAGCCACGGCCCCGCTCCCGACAAAAAGGAGCCTGGGAAATCCCAGACTCCTTTTAACGACTCGCCACGTCATTATCACTATGGTCATTCCGTCTAATCACGCGTCGAGTTCAGGTCAAAACTTACTGCATGCCACCGTCATCAGCTAAGAAGGTGTTCAGTACTTGTTCAACCATATCCCATTCTTCATCGGATTCAATCAATTGTAGTTCCCCGTTGTCCCCATCATCAGGATCGAAGATGTAGGCTTGGATATCCACTTCGTCGTCCGCAGCCGCATCGGCCGGGTACAACAGAATGTATGAATGACCGAAGTCTTCCGAATCAAACGTAAATAAAATATTGAATAAAGTTTCGTTGCCTTCATCATCAACTAATGTGATCACATCGTTGTCTTTGCTTTGGTTTTGGCTCATGTTAGTTCCTCGCTATTCTTGTGTGAGTTTACCATGGCGATCTAAGTAGTTTTGCAAGATCAAACTTGCCGCTAACTTATCGATCACCTTTTTGCGCTTCTTACGTGAGACGTTGGCTTCTTCCACCAACATCCGATCGGCTTCCACCGTCGTTAAGCGCTCGTCTTCGAAATCCACTGGTAAATGGAATCGCGCTGTTAATAGGTCGCCATAATGCTTAGAAGCCTCGGCCCGTGGTCCCAACGAGTTATTCATATTCTTCGGCAACCCGAGCACAAACCCTTTTGTTTCGTGCTCTTTGACTAATTCTGCAATTCGGTCAATCCCGAATTCTTCCTCGTCTTCGTTAATCCGAACAATTTCAACACTCTGTGCAGTCCAACCGAAAATATCACTAACGGCCACACCCACTGTTCTGGAACCAACATCTAAACCCATTAACTTCATGCATTAACATCCTTATCTGCCTTCAAGTAGGACTTGACCAGCTCTTCGATAATTTCATCGCGTTGATGCTTACGAATTAAATTCCGAGCATCATTTAAACGCGGGATATACGCCGGATCCCCAGATAGCAAGTAACCTACAATCTGGTTGATCGGGTTATAACCCTTTTCTTGTAACGCTTCATAAACCGTCGTTAACGTGTCATGGACATCCTTAACGTTATCATTATCGAAGTCAAAGTACATTGTTTTGTCTAATGAACTCATATAAAGCACCTCCCGCTAGTTTCCGCTTCTAATCTATTCTACTAAATGGCCTTGTGAAGTACAATCAATCCATTCTGATGTAACACATTCGTAATAAAGCAATTAGTAAATCCCTAGCCATGCCGGACTTGTAACCGCACTCACTTAGGGCCAACTTTCATAGCTAAAAATCTTTTTCAGTGCTGTTTTCAATTAATTACTGGTGAAATCTGAATTAAGCGCTCCGTCAGGTATCCCTTATTAGAAAATCAAAAAAGTGTCCCTCAAAAATTTTGAGAGACACTTCCTAGCACCAGTCAGACTAGGTGCCGTCTAATCTTTTTATTGTTCACTCAACCAATCGTGGGCAGCCTTTAAAGCAGCTGGCAACCCAGCGGGATTCTTCCCACCGGCTTGAGCTAAGGTTGGGCGACCACCACCGCCACCACCAACTTTAGGGGCAATCGCTTTGATTAAGTCACCAGCTTTAAGACCGGCTTTGACCTTTTCATCACTAACGGCAACTAATAAGTTGACCTTGTCGCCAATGGCCGTTCCTAAAACTAAGACGTCGGAGTACTGTTTAGCTTTCCAAGTATCCCCAAACTGACGTAATTGGTCCATCCCGGACACTTCAACTTGTTGGGCAATCAAGGTTGTCCCGTTGACCGTGTCAACTTGATCAAAGACCGCGCCCGCTTGTTGTTTGGCTAAACGGCCTTCCAACTTGGCACTCTTCTGTTGTTCAGCTTTCAAATCAGCTTGTAACTGGCTGACCCGGGTCACAACGTCGGTCAGCTTCGGTGCTTTGACTTGAACAGCAAGTTGTTTCAACTGTTGTTCTTCGCTGGCCAATAATTCGAAGGCTTCTTTCGAAGTAACGGCTTCGATCCGTCGAACCCCGGCACCGACCCCGGCTTCAGAAACAATCTTGAATAAACCTAATTCACTACTGTTCTTAACGTGGGTCCCACCATCAAATTCAATTGAATAGTCACCGATTGAAACGACTCGTACAATCTTACCGTACTTCTGGGTAAAGACGGCAATGGCGCCCATCTTGTGACCAGTTTCTTGATCCGTTTGAATTGCTGAAACGGGAAGGGCTGCCCAAATCTTATCGTTAACGATCTGTTCAACCTTGGCTAATTCTTCAGCCGTCACTTGACCAAAGTGGGTAAAGTCAAACCGCAAGTAGTCAGGTTCAACGAGTGAGCCGGCCTGTTGCGTATGTTCGCCCAATACGTCGCGTAACGCTTGATCCAACAAGTGGGTCGCCGTATGGTTCTTTTCAACTTTAGCATGGAAAGCTAAGTCAACGTTTAAGGTGTACGTGGCATCCTTGTGCATTGGTTTTAAGACTTCAACCGTGTGCAAGTGTTGCTTGTTAGGCGCATTTTGCACGTCGGTCACCTTAGCAACCGTTTCACCGTCAGCATCTAAAATCACACCACGGTCAGCAACCTGACCACCCATTTCAGCGTAGAACGGCGTCTTACTGAAAATCATTTCAGCCGTGCCGCTTTCAACGTCGTCGACCAATTTTTCATCCACGATAATGTCGTTAAGAACGCCCTGAACATCCGTCAATTCATCGTAACCAACGTATTCACTAGAGGTCTTAATATCGATCAACAGGCTGCGTTGCACACCCATTGACTTGGCGTTACTACGCGCGTTACGAGCCCGATCACGTTGGGCCTTCATTTCAACTTCAAAACCAGCTTCGTCAACTTGTAAGTTTTCGTCGCCCGCGTATTCCTTAGTCAGTTCAAATGGGAAACCGTACGTATCGTATAACTTGAACGCTGCGGCACCAGACAAGGTATCATTACCAGCCTGCTTGGTTTCCGCAATCAAATTATTCAACAAGTTTAGCCCATCGTTTAACGTTTCGTTGAAGCGACTTTCTTCAGAGGCCACAATTTTTTCAATGTAGCTTGCGTTCTTCAACACGTCAGGATAGTGTGATTGCATAATTTCACCGACAATTGGCACGAGCTTATCCAAGAAGGCTTCCTTGAGGCCTAATTTTTGACCGTGCAAAATTGCGCGCCGAATTAAACGACGAATAACGTAGCCACGACCTTCGTTTGAAGGTAAGGCACCGTCAGAAATTGCAAACGTAATTGCCCGGGCATGGTCCGCAATCACCTTAAACGACACGTCGTCCTGCTTATTATCACCGTAATGTTTGTCGGCACTGAGTTCTTCAGTCTTCCGAATGATTGGCAAGAATAAGTCGGTTTCGAAGTTTGTTGGGGCGTTTTGGAAAATTGAAACGACCCGTTCGAGTCCCATCCCCGTATCAATGTTTTTACGTGGTAATGGTTCGTAGGTATTTTCAGGCGTATGGTTAAATTGTGAGAACACGATGTTCCAAACTTCAAGATAGCGTTCGTTTTCGCCACCAGGATAGTTTTCAGGATCATCATCATCTAAATTATTGAACGCTTCGCCACGATCATAGAAAATTTCAGAATCGGGGCCTGATGGGCCTTGGCCGATATCCCAGAAGTTATCTTCCACTTTAACGATGTGGTCGGGTTTAACACCGGCTTCTTCCCAGAACTTAGCCGCGTCTTCATCCTTAGGATAGACCGTCATATAAAGTTTTTCAGGGTCCCATCCAAACCACTTAGGAGACGTTAAAAGTTCCCACGCCCACGTGATGGCTTCTTTTTTAAAATAGTCACCTACGGAGAAGTTCCCTAACATTTCAAATAACGTATGGTGCCGCGCAGTCCGACCAACGTTTTCAATATCGTTAGTCCGAATACTCTTTTGTGAACTCGTCATTCGGGGATTATCTGGAACAACGGACCCATCAAAATACTTCTTCATCGTGGCAACCCCGGAGTTGATCCAAAGTAACGTTGGGTCATCTACGGGAACTAGTGACGCACTTGGCACGATCGTATGACCTTTTTCGTGGAAAAAGTCCAAGTACATTTGCCGAATTTCACTACTGCTTAACTTCTTCATATCAATTTGGCACCCTTTCTGGTTTATGTCTAGGCAAAAAAACACCGTTGCTAGCAAAGACGCTGTTAACGCGGTACCACTTTGCTTGCAACGATGTATTCGTTTACCTCTTAAGCTCATTAACGCTGAGAAACGGACTAGTTGACTAGTCATTGATCACAGGTAGCATCTAACTCACACCGCACTTTTTTCAGCAACCAAAGCGTTTCTAAACCGACGTGGGAGTTAAATATGTCCTTACTCTCAAAAGTATAAAAGTCTTCCGCGTTGTTGTCAATCCTGACCGTGCAACTAAGACTTCCGATCTTTTCGAGCTTGGCGCATCGAAGCGCGTTGTTCAATCCGCCGATCCATGCGTGCCTTGTCACTGATCTTTTTCCGAATGCGACGCTTGTAGCCCGGTTTGATCTTTTTCTTGGATTTCTTCACGAAACCAATCAACGTTGGGTCCAACTTTTCTTGTTTAGGCCCACGGTTAGCCCGGCGGTTACGGTCGTATGAATCCACGATTTCCCCGTCACGAATGGCCTTAGGTTCAAACTTAATCCCCATGGCTTCAACCGCACTGACTTTGTCTTCTTCACCAGGGCTATATAACGTGATCGCCGTTCCAGCCATCCCGTTTCGGCCCGTCCGGCCAACCCGGTGAATGAAGAATTCAAGGTCGTTTGGAATGTCATCGTTAATAACGTGAGAAACCCCTTCGATATCGATACCACGAGCTGCTAAGTCGGTTGCAACAACGAATTGATACTTCAATTGTTGAACGTCACGCATCACGCGTTTCCGTTCACGAGGCTTAATGTCCCCATGAATCATCGCGACCGTTAAGCCTTGTTTCCGCAGATAATGGGTCAGTTCTTGAACCCGTTCCTTGGTGTTGGCAAAAATCAGCACTAGGTAAGGTTCCCCAATTGTGAGTAATTGATAAATAATACTGTTTTTGTCATGGCTCTTAGTTGGCAGCAACCAGTTATCAATAGTTGGACTAATCACTGATTCTACTGGAATTTCTTCCATAACCGGGTTGTTCATGTATTTCTTCAAGAACGGTGTTAATTTTTGTGGCATCGTTGCGGAGAAGACCAGCATCTGTAAATCAGCCGGCATCCGCCCAGCAATTTGGTCAACAACGTTTAAGAACCCTAAATCCAACGTCATATCCGCTTCGTCCACGACGAGTTGGCCCGCGGTATGCACGTCCAACGCTTGTGAGCGCATTAAATCTAAAATCCGACCCGGTGTCCCAATAATTAGTTGGGGTTGGTGCCGGTTCAACTTATCAATTTGGTCCTGCTTGTCAGTCCCACCCACGTATAGTCCAATGTGTAACGCCTTAGGGCTATGTTGGATCAACTGTTTCGCTGCCGCCTGAATCTGATAAGCGAGTTCCCGACTAGGGGTCGTAATCACGGCTTGAACCCGACGTTCATCCGGGTTCAACTGATTGATCATCGGCAACAAAAAGGTATGGGTCTTCCCACTCCCAGTTGCGGATTGACCAATCACACTGCGACCGTCAGCAATTACTGGAATCAACTTTTCCTGCACCTTGGTTGGCTTGCGGAAATTGATCTCAGTTAATGCTTGCATTAAAAACGGCTGCAATTTAAAATCTTCAAAACTTGCGGTCATACTTAAACCTCTTTCTCATAATGACTGGCAACTTGGTCCAGTTCACGGACGACGGCCTCAATCTCTTGCTGGTCGGCAGCCTTAGCACCACTGGCTAGGGCGTGACCACCACCGTCGTGATTTTTGGCCAATTCATTGATTGCGGGACCCTTGGAACGTAACCGGATCCGGAAGTTGCCTTCCTTTTGTTGCACAAAGATTGCCCAACATTGGACCGTGTCAATTCGACCTGGCAGTGGTACGACCCCGGCCGTGCTGGCATCGCCAATTTCAAACGAATCCATCAAATCATTCGTTAAAATAACGTAAGCTGCACCAGAATCTAGCTGTGTTAAATGTTCATAAACGTAAGCTGATAACCGGGCCACTGGTAACGTAATCGTATCTTCAATTCGGTTAACGGCGGTGGCATCCGCCCCCGCTTCCATCAAAGCTGCGGCAGCACGCATCGTGCTAGGCTGCGTTGCGGGGTACAGGAACCGTCCCGTATCACCAACAATCCCAGCGTAGAGCAACCGGGCTGCTTCGGCCGTTAACTTCAAATCAGACCCAACTTCCGCATACCAGTTATAAATCATTTCACTGGTACTAGAAGCATCAACGTCGACCCACTGGACGTCACCAAAAGCATCGTCGTTGGGATGGTGGTCGATTTTAATCATCGTACTACCCTTTTGGTAAAATTCGCCATCAACTCGGGGCTGATTGGCCGTATCCAAAACCATAACTAGGGCGTCTTTGTAATCTTCTTCCGTGACAGTATCCATTTGACCAAGCCAGTCAAATCCATGGTACTGCTTGCCGGGCGTTAAAACTTTCTTATCAGGAAAACTCGTTTTAATAATGTCCGCCAATCCAAGCTGACTCCCGATTGCATCCGGGTCCGGGCGTTGGTGACGGTGAATAATAATTGTTTTTGCTTGTTTAATTAAAGTTAAAATTTCTGTCTGGACGGTCATAATGATCCTTCCCATTTCTGAATTTACTGGTGGCTGAAAAGCTGTCACAGTACTCCAGTATACCGAACAATACCATTTTCGCCAAATGAATTAGTTTTCATTCGGATAAAGCGGCAAGGTTAAGTTTTCAAATGCAAGCGGCGCAAGACCAGTCAGGGTGATTCCCAGTAAGCGAATCCCCGTATCAAAATGGTCGTCAACGACCTCGTCAAAGATTTCCTCAGCGTAACGGTCAAAGACGACCGAATCATTGGGAAGAAACTCCCCAAACGTGCGACGCTTGGTAATCGTCACAAAATCGCCGTAACGCAACTTCAAGACGAGCGTCTTACCGTGTCGTTGGTGTGACGCCATCGTTTCGGAGACCATTTTGGCCAATTCTTTGAGGTGTTCGTTGACCTCGACCTGTGTCGTTAAGAACGGGCCAAAAGTCCGTTCCTTGCCGATTGACTTTCGCTCACGCTGGTACTCAACGGGACGGTCATCGCTCCCCCGCACCCGGCGGTAAAGAATGTAGCCCAGCTTACCAAAATTTTTAATGAGGTCCAACTCCGACTGATTAAATAGGTCCTGACCCGTTTTAATGCCTAAATCATGCATCTTCGGGACCGTCTTCTTGCCGACGCCGCGAAATTTTTCAATGGGTTCCCGCAGTAAAAATGGTTCCGCATCCTGAGGTAACACAATCGTCACTCCGGCCGGTTTCCGGTAGTCGGACGCTAACTTAGCAATAAATTTGTTATAGGAAATCCCGGTCGAACAAGTTAAATTCGTCTTTTTCCAAATTTCTTGCTGAAGTTCGTGGGCCAACTGAACCGCACTGTGAATGTGCTTCTTATTATGGGTCACGTCGAGGTAGGCTTCATCAAAAGCAATCGGTTCAATCATATCAGTGTATTCATGAAAGATCCGGTGAATCTGGGCAGACACTTCGCGATACAACGGAAAATTAGGCGTCTTAAAGACGGCCTTAGGGCAAAGTTCAAGGGCCTTTGCAGCCGGCATGGCCGAATGAACCCCGTACTGCCGCGCCACGTAATTGGCCGTCGTGACAACGCCCCGGCCACCGGTTTGGCGGGGATCATGGGCAATAACGAGCGGTTGGGTCTTGTACGCCGGGTGCTCACGCTCTTCAATGGACGCATAGAACGCATCCATATCGACGTGCACAATTTTACGACTCGCATCAATCCGAATCGGTGCTTCAATAATCGATTGGGCCACATAATCCCCTCCTTGGTACCATTCATTATACACGAACATACGTTTCTTTTGGTGAAAAAAAGCTCTTAACTTACCAGTTGTTTTCCGGTCTTAAGCCACGGACGGTTCCACGACCGCATGCCATCAGCGGTAACCGGACTTAACTAGTTATTCCCAATCTAAGCGACGCTCATTACCGGCCGTTTTCATTCAGACACAAAAAAAGTGAGACTTAAGCATTAACTCAAGTCTCACCTTTAACGTTTGTTTTATCTAAATTACCTAATACCTATTTTGATTCAGGATCGTCAGCTTGGCTGTCAGCACTTTCGGCAACGGTGCTTTCACTGCTAGCCGCACTACTTTCAGCTGAAGTTGCATCTGATTTGGCTGCGATGTGTGAAGTCCCTTCATCAGCGGCTGCAATCTTAGCAATGGCGCTTAAATCAAAAACAAGAAAAATCCCATCACAATCAAGGGTAACCGTCTTGTCGGCTTCGTTGACTTCATCAACGACACCGTGTAAACGGCCAATGGTAGTGACCTTGTCACCACGTTTGATCTTGCTTAGCATACTTTGATGTTGTTGTTGTTGTTTTCTCTGTGGACGAATCATGAAGAAGTATAAGAATGCGAACATGACCACGATGAACAGAATTGATGTTAATGAACCAGCATTTCCCATTTTAAAAATCGCTCCTAATCTATTTGTTTGACTATCTTTAACTTTAACAAATTACACCTTAAATTACTAGTATACCTAGAAGTTTTTGGGATTTTTCTCGTTAAAGCCGTACATTTCGAAAAAGTCTTGCCGGAACTCTAGCAAGTTATCATCTAGAATCGCCTGCCGTACTTGCTTCATCACGTTCAGTAAGAAGTATAAGTTATGATAACTAGTTAACCGTAGCCCAAAAGTTTCGTCAGCCTTGATCAAGTGCCGGATGTAAGCCCGACTGAAGTTCCGACACGTGTAACAATCACAGTTGTCATCCAGTGGGGAGAAATCGTGGGCATAGGCCGCATTTTTCACGACTAAGCGCCCGTGCGACGTCATACAAGTCCCGTTACGGGCAATCCGGGTTGGTAAGACACAGTCGAACATGTCAACACCACGGATGGCACCGTCGATTAACGCGTCCGCTGAACCAACGCCCATCAAGTAGCGGGGCTTGTTTTCAGGGAGTAATGGCGTCGTGAAGTCCAAGACGTGATTCATTTCCGCCTTAGATTCCCCAACTGACAACCCACCAATCGAGTAGCCTGGGAAGTCCAAACTAACGAGGTCCTTGGCACTTTGTTCCCGTAGATCTTTAAAGCCAGCACCCTGCACAATTCCGAACAAGCCTTGGTAGTCTGGGTGTTGGTGGACCTTTAAGCCCCGTTCCGCCCAACGACTCGTCCGCGCCACTGATTTGCTAACGTAATCGTAGCTTTCAAAAAACGGTGGGCATTCGTCCAAACTCATCATGATATCTGGTCCGAGATCATTTTCAATCTGAATGGCCTTTTCTGGTGACAAGAACATCTTAGACCCGTTCAAGTGGTTCTTAAAGTGAACCCCTTCTTCGGTAATGTCTCGATTTTTGGCCAATGAGAACACCTGGAAGCCACCGGAATCGGTTAAGATCCCCTTGTTCCAGTTCATAAACTTGTGCAGGCCCCCAGCTTCCTTCACGATTTGTTCACCTGGGCGTAGCCACAAGTGATACGTGTTGGAAAGGATCACGCCAGCGCCCATCGCATCCAATTCTTCAGGTGCTAAGGATTTCACACTTGCTTGGGTCCCCACGGGCATGAACATTGGGGTCGGAAACGTGCCGTGTGGGGTGATCAATTCACCCAACCGCGCGCCAGTATGCTTTTCTTTTTTAATTAATCGGTATTTAATTGCCGGTTCCATATATTTTCCTCCGTTAAAAACGTTGCTAAACTTTGAATATCATAGCACGAAACGCTAACGCTAACCAGCGCGGCCATGACTTGAAAACGCCAAGAGCCCGAGACGCAATTACCGTCTCAGGCCCTTCACTTTCACTACTTCGTGACTAATGAATGAACATTGCATCCCCAAAACTGAAGAAACGGTACCGTTCATCAATCGCGTGTTGGTACGCATTTAAAATCATGTCCCGACCGGTAAAGGCGGCGACTAGCATCACCAGCGTTGATTTTGGTAAATGGAAGTTCGTGATGAACGCGTCAACCACTTTCCACTGGTAGCCGGGCTTAATGAAGATGTCCGTCCAACCAGAATCCGGTTTGATTTCACCATCAAACTTCGTCCCAACCGTTTCCAACGTCCGAATTGACGTCGTCCCAGTGGCGATAATGCGACCACCGTTTTGGCGGACTTCGTTCAACGTCTTAGCAGCGTCTTCATCCAACCGGTAAAATTCACTGTGCATCTTATGGTCTTCAATGTTATCTTCTTCAACTGGTCTAAAAGTTCCTAAGCCCACGTGCAACGTCAAGTAAACCAACTTGACCCCTTTATCTTGCACTTTTTGCAATAGGTCCTTCGTCCAATGTAACCCCGCCGTTGGAGCCGCCGCCGAGCCGTTTTCCTTAGCGTAAACGGTTTGGTAACGGTCCGGGTCATCGAGTTTTTCTTTAATGTATGGTGGTAACGGCGTTTCGCCTAAGCTTTCCAGAATCTCCATAAAAATCCCGTCGTAATGGAACTCAATCATTCGAATCCCATCTTCTTTTTCAGCAGTCACAGTTGCGGTCAACTTACCGTCACCAAAAGAAATCACGGTTCCAACGTGCGCACGCTTTGCAGGTTTCATCAGTGTTTCCCACTCGTCGCCCTCGGTATTATGCAGTAATAAGACTTCAGCGTGACCACCGGTTTCAGGTTTGACCCCGTATAACCGGGCCGGCATCACCCGTGAATTGTTCATGACAACCGCGTCACCGGGATTTAGTTGGTCAATAATGTCATAGAAATGCTTGTCTTGCATGACGCCCGTTTTACGGTCAAGTTCAAGTAAACGTGACGTGTCACGTTGCTTGATGGGTGTCTGGGCAATCAATTCGTGTGGTAAATCATAGTCAAAATCTTCAAGTGTTAAGCTCATGTTGCAACCCCTTATCTTTAATCGTTGGTTGGGTATGGTAACCCTAAGTGTTGGTAGCCTTTGATCGTGACGACCCGGCCCCGCTGTGTTCGTTTCAAAAAGCCAATCTGTAACAGGTACGGCTCGACCACTTCCGCGATCGTATCCGTTTCTTCACCAATATTCGCCGCAATTGTGGCTAGCCCGACCGGACCACCATCGTAATATTCGATCATCGTTCGTAATAACTTGTTATCCGTTTCGTTTAACCCGTCCTGGTCAACCCGTAAATAGGTCAACGAACGACTGACAATGGTCTCATCGATGGCGTCCTGGTCCGCAACTTCCGCAAAATCCCGGATGCGCTTGAATAACCGGTTCGCAATCCGTGGCGTCCCCCGTGAACGGCGCCCAATTTCATGGGCCCCCGACGGCTTGATACTCGTTTGAAAAATATCCGCCGTCCGCTTCACGATGTCTTCCAAGTCGGGAATCGCGTAGTATTCCATGTGTTCAACGATTCCAAACCGATCCCGCAACGGTGCCGATAGCATGCCGGCTCGCGTCGTCGCCCCAATCAGGGTAAACGGCGGTAACGGGAAGTGGACTGGATGGGCAGTTGGCCCCTGTCCGACCACGATGTCGACGTAAAAGTCTTCCATCGCAGAATAGAGCATTTCTTCAACGATCTTTGGTAGCCGATGAATTTCATCAATAAATAAGATATCACCAGGTTCCAATTCATTCAAGAGTGCGACTAAATCCCCCGGTTTTTCGATGGCCGGACCACTCGTCGTTCGAATGTGCACCTGCATCTCATTAGCAATCACCATCGCCAGCGTCGTTTTCCCTAACCCGGGCGGGCCGAATAACAGCACGTGGTCCAGTGATTCTTGACGCTTGCGTGCGGCTTCAATGTAAACACTTAATTCGTGTTTGACCTGATCTTGACCGATATATTGGGCTAACGTTTGCGGACGCAACGACTTTTCAAGCGACCCTTCGGCATCGTCAGTCTTATCGCCAGATAAAATCTTGTCTTCGTCCATCAATGATTCCCCCCTTTACTTGGTCAATAACCGTAGGCCTTCACTGAGTAAGTCGTTCGTATCAACTTGCTTACTCTGGCTATAAGTTTCTAATGACTTAGTCACTTTTTTAACTTCACGTTGCGAGTAGCCTAGCGCGGCTAAAGCTGCCAACGCATCCGCTAACGCACCCTCGACTTCTGGCGTCGTGACGTCTAACTCTGTTTGACCAGTGACGTCAACGTTTAAGTCGTTTAATTTACCCTTCAAATCTAAAACAATCTGTTGTGCCGTCTTCTTACCAACTCCTGGGAAGCTGGTCAAATACGTCGCGTTTTCCTGATTAATCGCTTGAATCAACCCAGAATGGTCGTTATTGGCTAAAATTGCTAGCGCGGACTTCGGCCCGATTCCAGAAACGTTGAGCAGCTTTTCAAATAACGCCTTTTCATCGGCGTCGTAAAAGCCAAACAAGCTCATCCCGTTATCACTAACGGCTTGGTGAATGTACATCTTGACTTGCGCGTCACCAACTTGGTAACGATACGGATTGGCCGTTAAGACTTTATAACCGATACCGCTCACTTCAATCACCACGAAGCTAGGCGTAACATCGGTAATTTGGCCGAGAAAGTATTCATACACGACTAAAAAACTCCTTTAATAAAAACGTATGTTTGCTTGCTAAATTGTACCACATTTCCCGAGCCGCTTTGGCCCACCGCCTCCAGAAAATCCTTTTTTCACGTAAATCCTTGCCGGGCGCGTCTGAAACGTGCTATGCTCAGTGTTCAGGAGGCATCGAGATATGGAAATTAAGCCCTTTACCGCCGTCTTACCAACCGACGCGGGACTAACAAAATTAACGACTAACAATTCAAACTGGACGTCCGCAGATACCCACGTTCAACCCGGAACGAGCTATTACTGGTACGAACTGACTCAAAACGGAATTCATCAGTGGCGACTCATCGCCAGCTGGCCCGAACAAGTCAGTGTCACTACCATGCTTCCTGGTGGGATCAATACGGTCCTCTACCCTAAGCACCCCATCATTGAAATGCTAATTGACGACTGGGTCGGCCACTTTCCAAAAGCGTATGAATTTACGGATGAGGATCACGTCACGCACCGCTTATGGCAAATTACCGAAGCGGAAGTCAACGCTGACATTACTGAAACCATGGCAGAAGTCACGCCACGTAAAACCTGGCTAACCACGACCAGTACGCCACTTGTCATGCTCGTGGCTGACAGTGAATGGACTAAATTCAAGACGCAACCCCGGGTACCGGAACATTTGATTCAAAAAATCACAGTATAATTTAAATCCCCATACTTAGCTTTCATGCCTAGAATGTCGCAACATTCTATTTAGAAGCTAAGTATGGGGATTTTTTTATCGTTCAAATGTGTCGCATTATCAGCAGCTTATTGGAAACTAAAGTGCGATCCGTAGTCGATCGGAATCAACCGTCATGACGGACGCGCTTTATTCCACGGTACCATCGCCAGCCTTGCCAACTCGCAAGCCCTAATATGATGAGCCCGCAAATCACGGTCAACCAACGCCCCAGTGTCAATCCTGGCGTCTGATAGATTAACTTGATTGTGTGGTGGCCTGCACTTAACCGCGCCCCTACGAAGGCTAAGTTGACAACCTGTGTCTTTACGGGTTGGTCGTCAACTTGTAACTGCCAACCAGTGGAATACGGAATCGACGTTGTTAAAACGCTGGCCTTCGTTGTCCGCGTCGTCCCCGTTACTTGGTTATTCGTCACCTTCAGGCCTTGCAACCCTTGTTGTTGCAGTCGGTG
The DNA here is from genome assembly GCF_036246185.1 of Lactiplantibacillus paraxiangfangensis. NCBI lineage: Bacteria > Bacillati > Bacillota > Bacilli > Lactobacillales > Lactobacillaceae > Lactiplantibacillus > Lactiplantibacillus paraxiangfangensis. The sequence continues at coordinate 50,295 of NZ_BTPW01000014.1, read as the reverse complement.
CGTCTGCTGCGTGTACGCCTTACCAAATGGCACCGCAACTAACTTGGCGGACTTAAAGTGCATGCCGCGAATACTCGTAAAGTTCAACACGATCGTTTTCCGTGCCGAATGACTATTGCCAAGATTAATCACAGCCTTAGTCCGCGGTTCGTAATCCGACATGTTGGTCGTTCCAAGCTGGTTAAAGCTGACCAGGTTATCCACCGTTTGGGCGTTCAACGAATAACCGCTGGCACTCAGGTTGCCCTTCAACCCGTCGCGAATATCGTCCAAATAGTCGACCTTCGTATACGGTCGGTCCGTAAAGACGTTGGTATTTTGACTAGTCTTCAACTCATTTTTAATGGAGGATCGGTCATAGGTGATGCCATCTAAGACCAGGTACATTTCAGTATTCCGGTACCGTTTTGGGTGCTTAATGGTGAGCTGATAAGGAACCTGGTGCCCCTGCACATCACTAATCATCGACTTTAAACCGTTGGCGTTAGTCTGCGCGTTTTTCGCTAACCACTGTTGGTTTTCTTGAATCAACTTCAACAGTCGTTGACTAGGATCTGTCATCCCGGTTGCGGGTGTCAAACTAACCCGCTGTTTATCCGTCAACGTGACCGTTTTGTCCGGTAACTTACTCAAGAGATTATTGGACGTTCCAGTACTGTGTTGATTCCGATAAATGATTACTTTATCCGTACTATCCAACACCGTCGTGTCATCGGCCTGCACCGTATAGGCCACTTCTTGCCCGGTCTTTTTAGGCGCGACCGTTTTAACGCCGCTTGCAGAATCAGACGTGACGGCGCCTTGTAATAAGGCTTGCTCCTTATCGACCGCACTCAGCTGGTTAAACTTCGTCGTGTTCAACCGTTGCGTTTGTGTGTAAGCCAGTGGTAACGCGTTAGCCGACTTTAGCAGTACCGTCCCGGTATGGTTACTCAACCCGTAAATAAACTGGTCGGGATATATTTTAGGATCCCCGGCCTTCGTTTTCACGACTTGATATCCCGCCGGTAACGATTGCCCCTTCAACTGGTCTTCTCTGGCAAACATGTACTGGACTCCGAGTAAGTTATTGAAAGTCGTCCGCCCGTTCAAGGTCCCAAGGGGCGAATTCATGGCGTATTCCGAGTTGCCTAACGTCTGACTTAACTGGCCAACGTAGGAATTTTGCACGGAAAAATACGACCCAACGGTGTGGGTGCCTAAGACCATCGGCACGTCGCTTTCAGCGGAGCGCATCGTGTAGTAGTTCGGTACGAGGGCCGTCCGGTAAAACTGCCCATTTTTTGGCAATCCGGTCTGCGCCCCATCGACGTAACCCTTGACCCACTTCATTGCGGTCCCCCGGCGAATCTGTTCCGTACTGTTGGAATTGGTATTCGTGCTTAACCAGCCAAGTCCGTTGTTCGCCAAGTTCAGCGTGACCACTCCGAGCAGTAACACGTTAAACTGGCGGGAAGTCAGATTCAAGCTACGTTTTGCCAACAGCAGTCCGACTAGTGCCAGTAAAATTAAGTAAGTCGCAATGTCGTGCTTACGAATATTGAGATAGAATCCGTTGATGAGCCAAATTAAAATGAGCCAACCAAAACTAACACCCGCGATCCACTTCAAATCACCCGCCGTTAATTCGGCTAAATGATCAACTAGTACCATCGTGGCGTAAGCAAATACTAAGGTTGCCATCAATAACCACCGATTTGACGGTGTCGAAAAGACGTTGAAGACGGCGGCAAAACTCGGCACTAAGATGCCAATCATCATGGCAATCAAAACCCAGTTTAAGACCCAGTACCGCTTAAAGTGCCGTAACGTATAAATCATACCAATAAAGCTAATCCCACTCAGACCAAGCGTGATCCAATACTGCACGCTACCACCGTTGGTCAACAAGCGGTTGGGCAAGTTTACATAGTAGTTGATTGGATAAGTGAGCAGTCCATTGGCAAAATTAAAGCTTGCCCGGGTGGCGTGTAGCATGGCCAGTAAGGTTGGCACTAGGATAATTCCAGCCATGCCGACACCAAGCAACGCCGCAACCGCTAAGCGCCAAAGGAGTTGCACAAATGGCCGCATCTCGGCGTGCTCACGTTTCCGTGCCCAAAACCGGACAAATGCATAAATCAAGCTCCCTAGGGCCAGCAAGTAAGCAAAGTAAAAGTTACTCATAATGACAACTGCCGTAATCACACTCAGTGGCAACCAGCTGTGTCCGCGGAGGACCCGTTCGATCGCCCAGCAGAGTAGTGGAAACCAAATCATCGGTAACAAAAAGAACGGGTGGTGCATCCCAACGTAAAACGTATACGCCGTAAACGTATAGGTCAGGCTCCCAATCAACTGGCTAAACCGGCCAAATTTAAACTGGTGGCTAAAGGCCAAAAATGCCAAGCCTACAAAATAAAGGCGCAGTAAAATCAACGCCTGATAACCCCACTCCAAGTGTGCACGCGGAATGAAGGCAACTAAGTAGTTAAACGGATCCCCTACCACGTAGTAGGCAAACGTCGTTAACTGGTCCGCACCTAAGCCGAGGTTCCAAGACCAGCTAAATAGGCCCTGACCCCCACCGCGCAATATTTCTTGGAAGGTCAACAGGATTGGAAAGTGTTGTGCAATCCCATCGACTTCCCAAATGAGCGTGCGTCCCGCCAAAAACAGTCCGCTATAGCTGATTGCCGCAATGAGGACAAACATCAAACTATACCAGACCGCTAACGGTATTTTACGTCCTTTAATCAAAGATTCATTCCCCTTTTTTCCTAAATTAATGCTAACTATGTAGCCCCATATAAGACCTAACCTAAAACAATGGTCTCATTTTACCATTAATCGCTAAAAAGTCCGTCCGCTTCACCAAAATCTTAATGAATTAACAACTTAGGACACAAACCGTTCAACCAAACTACAAAAAAGGTTCCCTACATCCAAAATTCCATGTAGGAAACCTTTTTTAACAATATCAAAAGGTAAAATTTAAATTTGCCATCTACAACCTAGTCCGGTTGGCACTGATAACATGCGGTCGTGGGACCGGGCCTAGCCTGAAAAGCGGTCTAGTCCCTCGCCCGGAACACTTGCAAGAAACGCAACTGTCCCGGACCGTCCGTGGTGTTTGGCCAAAAAACAGCGGCCAAACACCACCTTCACGACCGATGTTATCAGTGCCAACCTCCGAATATCCAATCGAAATACCAATAGTAAGACTATTTTTAGCGGAGTCGGGTAGAGTTGACGTGCTGTGTCAGCAAGATTAGCGAGTGATTCTTACGCTTATCTTGCGGGGCGATTCAGAGACGTGGTCTATCGGCTCTGAATCGAGGCCCCAGACCGCACCATGGCTGGGACCGTCCCCCATAGCACCCAATTCTACCCGCCGGAGCGGATAATTTAGCAATAACAATTACCACCGTTACTAGCCATGAAGTGGTGATTCATGACTATCTTGAATCCGCTTGAACATCCGCTCCATGTCGGAGTTGGTGAAATGAACCGTTACCGGCCGCCCATGGGGACAGTTAAACGGATTCTCGCAAGTTGGGAGTTTTTTCAGTAACGCCCGCGCCTGCTGGTCATCCAAATGGTGATTAGCCTTGATGGCCCGCTTGCACGACATCATAATGGCTGACTTTTCACGGAATTGGGCGACGGTCAAATGGCCATCTTGCAAACACCAATCGACCATTTCCTTAATTGTATCCTCTTCCTGGCCCGCTTTAAACCAGGTCGGGTGCGAATGGACGATAAAGCTATTACCGCCAAACGGTTCGAGGTAAAGTCCTAGTTCCGCCAATAACGGTAGTTTTTCCTTAATCTTTAACACGTCACTCGTCGGATAATCTAAAATAATTGGCACTAGCAAGTTCTGTTGGTCAGCGCTAACCTCACCAATAGCTTGCCGGTAATATTCATAGTTAATCCGCTCCTGCGCGGCGTGTTGATCCAAGATGTACATGCCATCATCAGACTCGGCCAATAAATACGTGCCGTGCATCTGTCCCAAGTAACGTAACTGTGGAAAGCGCTCAGCGTCGGGCGCTTCACTCGTTGCCGTTCTAGCTGGGTCAGCGACTTCCGACACGGCCGAAGCTGGCTGTCCAAATGGCAACGCCGGCGCTTCACTTTGATACTTTTGATCAAAATTCGTTACGGCACTCGTTTGTAACTCGTGTCGGTCATTGATCATAATTGGCTCCGGCGCCTCACTGCTAACGGGTTCAGCAACCGAATCTGCCGCCGTTACCTGACTTGCAGGCGCGCTACTAGTAGCAGGCTTGGCGGTGTCACTTGCCGGACTAGTCGCTGGTTCAGCGACCGCTGCTAACGACGCTGCAAAACTTTCCGCCGCTTGCGGACTCATGCTGGCAACGTGATACTGTGACGACGCGGCGTTTAGATTCATCGCCAACTGATCCGTGCTCAACCGTTCCCGCCGGTGGCTCCCTAAGTTAGTAAGGGCCGATGGAATCAAGTTCACGTCCGCCAACCGGGCCGTAATCGTTGTACTGATTAACTTAGCTAGGGCGGGTTCCTTACTTAAGCGAACTTCCTGCTTAGTGGGATGAACGTTAACGTCCACCAACAAGGGGTCCATTTGCAAGTCAATAACAGCAATCGGGTAACGTCCCACCATCAGCTTAGACCCGTAACCTTGAATGACCGCTTTAGTCAGTTGCTGATTTTTGATGGCCCGCCCGTTGATTAAAATCGTAATGTATTGCCGACTGGAACGGGTTAAGGCGGGTAGTGCCACGTACCCTTTCAGTTGAAAATCATCGTCGTGCCCCGCAATCGCCACCATTTTTCGGGCATTTGCTACCCCGTAAATACCGGCAATCACCCGTTGTAAATCACCGCGTCCCGCCGTCTTCAATAATTCCTTGGAATTATGAACGAGCCGAAACGCTACTTCAGGGTAGCTCAACGCCAAGCGGTTGACCACGTCAACAATGTTGGCCAGTTCCGTCTGGGGTGATTTCAAATATTTTAAACGTGCGGGTGTATTGAAGAATAAATCGGTGACGGTGATGTCCGTCCCCTGCCGCAATGGTGCCGGCGCTTGGTGTAATAATTTGCCACCCCGATAGTGAATACTCGTGCCACTCGTGCCGGTGCTGGTCGCCATAACGACGTCAGCAACTGACGCGATACTGGGTAGCGCTTCGCCACGAAAACCTAGCGAACGCACCTGAAACAAGTCTTTTCGCGAGGTGATTTTACTCGTGGCGTGCCGTTTAAAGGCTGTCAGAACGTCTTCGTCCGCAATCCCGTCACCATCGTCAATCACCCGAATGGACTGGACCCCGGATGCCAAAATAAGCACGTCAACTTGGCTAGCGTGCGCATCCACCGCGTTTTCAACTAATTCTTTTACGACCGAGGCGGGCCGTTCCACAACTTCACCCGCAGCGATTTGATCCGCTAACACGGTATCCAATTCATGAATTTTTCCCATAACCATCGGCCTTTCTATCTAAATTTATTTACTTAACTTCTGTTGCCACTTATAGAGCTGATTCATTACATCCATCGGCGTCATCGCCATCAGGTTCAAGTTTTTCAATTGTTGCAAAACCTTTTCGTCCTTGGCGTTCGTGACAGTCGGTTCACTGAATAACGAGAGCTGCTCATCCGCTTCAGCCACTTCTTCTGGCTGGGCTTCAGCGCTCGCACTAACTTCCGGTGCCACGGGGGTGACCGGCGTATCCGGTACGGGTGCCGCACTAGCGGCCAATGAATCGGCCGTCGTAGACACCGCGCTCGTCTGACTTTCCAGACTCGTTAAAATCGTATTTGCCCGCTTCAATAAAGCATCCGGCATCCCGGCTAACTTAGCCACGTGGACCCCGTACGACTTATCGGCAGCCCCTGGTTCAACTTTGTGTAAAAAGACTAACTCCCCGTTTTGTTCAGTCGCCCCAACGTGGACGTTGCGGAGGCCTTTTAATTCTTGATCCAAAACCGTTAGTTCATGGTAGTGGGTCGAAAACAAGGTCTTGGCATGGATATTGTTATGCACAAATTCAATAATTGCTTGTGCCAACGCCATCCCATCGTAAGTCGCGGTTCCCCGACCAATTTCATCAAAGAGTACCAAGCTGTTAGCCGTGGCGTGTTGCAAGGCGTTGTTGGCTTCCTGCATTTCGACCATGAACGTACTTTGGCCCGAGATTAAATCATCCGTCGCACCAATGCGTGTAAAGATTTGGTCAAAAATTGGCAGTTGTGCTGCTTTAGCTGGGACGAAACAACCAATCTGCGCCATGATGACCGTTAAAGCCAACTGCCGCATGTAAGTACTCTTCCCGGACATGTTCGGTCCCGTAATCAGCAACACCGTCTCATCCGGGGTCATCTTAACGTCGTTAGGGACGTAACTCTGATTACCCATCACCTTTTCAACGACTGGGTGACGACCTTCTTCAATCTTTAAGTCATGCGACTTGGTTAAGGTTGGCCGGACAAAATGATAATCTTCACTAACAACGGCGAAACTTTGTAAGACGTCGATTGCCGCGACCGCCTTAGCTAACGTTTGAAGCCGCTTAATGGCACCCTTAACGGTTTCGCGCACCTTCGTGAAGAGTTGGTACTCCAACTGAGTAGAATGGCTCTCAGCCTCTAATATCAAGGCTTCGTGTTCCTTCAATTCAGGGGTACTGAACCGTTCCGCGTTGGTCAACGTTTGTTTCCGTTCATAACGGTCACTTGGGAGCTGTGCCAAGTTCGTTTTGGTGACTTCGATGTAATACCCAAAAACGCGGTTAAACCCGATTTTTAAGTTCTTGATTCCAGTCACTTGGCGTTCCTTAGCTTCTAATTCCGCAATCCACTTTTTCCCGTTGTTCATGGCATCGCGATACTTATCCAACTGCAGATTGTAACCATCCTTGATGACCCCACCATCCGTAACAGACAACGGTGCTTCTTCCACAATGGCTTGGTCGATCAGGTCGGCAACGTCTTCGACGGGATCAAGTTGACTCACTTCCGCATCAAAAACTTTTGCATCCAACTCTGATAAGATATAGCGAATCTTCGGTACTTGTCGTAACGACGTTTTTAATTGGATCAAGTCCCGACCGTTCACACTCCCGAAAGCAACGCGGCCTGCGAGGCGTTCCAAGTCGTAAACCTTCACTAATTCTTCCTGCAAATTATTGCGTTCAAAATAGTGGTCTAACAGTGCGGCCACTTTGTTTTGACGTATTTCAATGTCCTTCTTCACAATGAGTGGACGGTCCAACCACTGTTTAAGTAGTCGGCCCCCCATTGCCGTCTTAGTTTCGTCGAGTAACCACAGTAACGTGCCCTGTTTCTTACCCGTCCGAATCGACTTCATTAATTCCAAGTTATATTTAGAGTTGTGATCCAACTTCAAAAAGTACGACGGTTCATAAGCGACCGCTTTTTGTAAATGGGCTAGACTCCGCTTCTGCGTCACCGTGATGTACATCAATAGGTGCTCGACGACCTGCTTTTCAAGGTCAACCGTCAAGTCCTGCGTCAAATAACTCAGCGCCGATTGTGGTGTCACTTGGTTTTGTTCGGAAATCAAGATGCCAAGCGTCTTGATCTGCTTGCGCAAGTCACTGGATACCGAATCATCCACAACGATTTCCTTCGTTTGTAAGCTGGTCAGTTCGTTAATTAGCGCATCGTCAGTCGTCAGTAAACTCGTTTTCAGTTCACCGGTCGATAGGTCGGCGTACGCAAAGCCCATCTGCTGGTCCACCTGAATCAAGGCCGTCAAATAGTTATTCGATTTTGCTTGTTCAGCGCCGCGTTCTAACGTGGTCCCGGGCGTTACCAATTGGATAACTTCCCGTTTGACCATACCCTTAGCGAGCTTAGGATCTTCCATTTGCTCACAGATGGCGACTTTATAGCCCTTATCAACTAAAATATCGATATAATTTTGAACGGCACGGTGTGGCACACCACACATTGGAATTGGATTGGCCGCCGAATGGTTCCGCGTCGTTAAGGTCAACTCAAGTAGCTGAGCCCCTTTAATGGCGTCATCAAAAAACATCTCGTAAAAGTCACCGAGTCGATAAAACAAAAACGCATCGGGGTATTGATTTTTCACGGCAAAATATTGACGCATCATTGGGGTATCATTAGTTTTCTGTGGCACGAATCGTTCCTACTTTCTATTTCTAACTTTAATCATCAAAATACGGGTGATCCGGATTGATCAAGACCCGTTGAATTTTCTTTGCGTGACCGTTCTTTTCGTCCAGGTCAATCACACAACCGGATAAAACGGCCGGACTGTCTTCTTGAACGTTAAACCGGGTCGGCATTTGTTCCAAGAACCGTTGGATAACATTTTCACGTGTCATCCCCAAGATGCCATTATAAGGGCCCGTAAAGCCGACGTCACTTAAAAAGGCCGTTCCTTCTGGTAAGACCCGTTCGTCACTAGTTTGAACGTGGGTATGCGTCCCAATCACCGCACTAACTTGGCCATCTAAGTACCACGCCATGGCTTCTTTTTCACTAGTCGTTTCAGCATGGAAATCAACAAAGATGTTCGGGGTCGTCTCCCGCAGTTCTTCAACGAGCGGTTGAACCGTCGTGAACGGATCCGCTAAGTTTTGGCCCATAAAGACGTTACCTTGCAAGTTAATCACAGCTAATTTCGCCGTATTGACGTTAACGATCGTGTAGCCCTTCCCCGGCGTCGTCGCGATTGGAAAGTTTAGTGGACGCACCAGCTTCTTGGCATCCCCAATGAAATCAAAAATCTCATTGTTATCCCAAGTATGGTTTCCCATCGTAATCACATCCGCTCCGGCACTCAAAAAATCTTTATAGACTTGTTGACTGATTCCGCGACCACGGGTGGCATTTTCACCATTCACAATCGTCACTTGCGGTTTGTAGCGCCGCTTTAACTTTGGTAAGTACGTGGCAATCGCGTCCTGCCCAACTTGACCCATGACATCGCCGACAAATAAAATTCGCATAAGTTCTCCCTTGTTTTAACGTTATATTCACCATTTTAGCATTAATCGGTTAGAAAAGTGGGGCGACATTTTCCAACAATCACTTTAATCACGTTGAATAAAAAATGCTGTCCGGATTGACCATCGTCACTCAGCAGCATTTTATTTAGCTTCTCATCATTTTTCAGTCCGGGTAATTCCCCACACCGTTAATCCCGCCACCCCAACGACAATTAGTGGACCGGTAGCCCACCTAAAAACTGGTTTTAAAGCGCTAACTAACCCGATTCCGAGGATAAGCCCAAATAATAACGCCCCGTACAAATTAAACCAGCGGTGCCGTTCACGAAAAAGCGGCCGGTTATCCAACCCAAAGTAGCGATTAAATTTGATTAAGTAATTGAGCGCCAATAACCCGACCAGAAAAAGGAGGCTGACCACCGGATTCATTAAATGTAACTTTGGCACTAAGAAGTTAACCGCGACTAATCCAATGTAACCCACCGCCATCACCCGTAGTGCTAACTGGACGGGCCGAATTTGCTGCCGGACATCCTGGCGTCTTAAGTAATCAGTCATCCCACTGTCTTCTCGTAATAGCGTATCTAACGACAATCCGTAAAAATCGCTCAACCGTAACAAGCTATCGATATCCGGGTAACTATTCTCGGTTTCCCAACTAGAAATCGTTTGGCGGGAAACGTGTAGTTGTTCCGCGACGGCTTTTTGCGTCAAATGTTTCGTCAATCGCGCCTGTTTTAATCGCTCACCGAACCGCATCGCTATCACCCTCTCTTTAATACCCTGATTATAAGATAGTGCCTCACCTGAGCCTAGCTTAGAATCTTGGCACGTTGATTTAGCGGCATTTCATGGCACTGATCACGTCGGTTCGTTAGTCATCATTCCACTAAATTATCAGCAATTCGGTGGCCATGGCCAATCAAGTTTCAAATTTATGACCGCAAAAAAAGCCCGAGACCCAGGTCTCAGACTTATTTTCTGTTTATTTAGCGTAGTCAACTGCTCGAACTTCCCGAATAACGGTAACTTTAATGTGTCCGGGATATTCAAGTTCATTTTCAATTTGCTTTTTGATATCGTGTGCCAAAACGGTTGCTTGTAAATCAGTAATCTCGTTTGGTTTAACGATAACCCGAATTTCACGACCCGCTTGGATGGCGTAGCTCTTCTTGACACCCGTTTCATCATTCGCAATCGCTTCAAGTTTTTCAAGTCGGTGGATATAATTCTCCAACGATTCGCTCCGAGCTCCTGGCCGGGCAGCTGAAATCGAATCAGCCGTAGCAACCAGAACAGCAATAATCGATTTTGCCTCGACATCCCCATGATGGGACGCGATCGTATTGATTACAACTGGATTTTCTTTGTACTTCGTTGTCAATTCCACGCCAATTTCAACGTGTGATCCCTCGACCTCATGATCGACGGCCTTACCAATATCGTGTAATAATCCTGCGCGTTTCGCGAGTGTAGCATCTTCACCAAGTTCAGCGGCCAAAACGCCCGCCAACTTCGCAACTTCAATTGAGTGATTTAAAACATTTTGACCATAACTGGTCCGATAGTTCAACCGACCGACTAACTTGATCAAGTCAGGATGCATCCCGTGCAATCCTAAATCAAAGACAGTTTGTTCACCGGTCTCACGGATTTTCTCGTCCATTTCTTTACGTGCTTTTTCAACCATTTCTTCAATCCGAGCTGGATGAATCCGCCCGTCTTGAATAAGTTTTTCAAGCGCGATCTTTGCGATTTCACGACGAATCGGATCAAAACCACTGAGAACAACTGCTTCAGGAGTATCATCAATAATTAAATCAATCCCCGTCAACGTTTCTAACGTTCTGATGTTTCGACCTTCACGTCCAATAATCCGGCCTTTCATATCGTCATTTGGTAACGAAACCACTGAAACAGTGGTTTCTGAGACCATATCGGCCGCACTCTGTTGAATCGCCTGGACAATTAAGTTTTTGGCTTCTTTTTCAGACTGCGCTTTCACTTCGTCCGTATTTTCTTTGATCATTACGGCCCGTTCATGCGTTAATTGTTCCCGCGTTTGGGTTAAGATCTGGTCACGTGCTTGGTCTTGCGACAATGCTGCGACCTTTTCTAACTCAGCTTGACGTTGCGTGATTAGTGAAGCTGCACTTTGTTGCTGTTGTTCAACGCGTTTCTGTTCGTTGGCAATTTTATCTTCCTTTTTGCCTAGCGCATCCTCGCGTTTTTCAAAAGTATTTTCTTTATGATCCAAAGTCTCTTCGCGTTGAAGCAAGCGATCTTCTTGCTTTTGTACTTCATTGCGTCGTTGCTTCAATTCATTTTCAACTTCAGTCCGGTAACGGTGACTCTCCTCTTTTGCTTCGAGGACTTTTTCTTTCTTTTGAGTCTCCGCTGACCGTTTGGCCTCAGAAATAATACCTTCGGCGGTGTTCTTGGCTACGTTCAACTCTTTTTCGTGAACATTCTTACGAACATAGTAACCAATCCCATAACCGACAACAATTGCGATGACTGCGAGGATTATACCGAAAACATTCATGTTTCCACCTCCGCATCACCAAAATCCAGTTAACATAAAATCAACTACAAATTTTCAGATGTTATATTTTGATTATTTACACACTTGTTATTCTAATGTTTGCAGGGGGTAGTGTCAACTTAAAGTCCTATGTGAACGGCAAAGCGTTCGGCTTATGGCGCTACTTTTCCAACAAAAAAACGCCTAAAGCCACCGCTTCAGACGTTTCTAAATTTATTTATCAGTTTGATCGTCACCGAGGTCTAATTCGGTTGAAGCAGTCTTCTGATCAGCTGCTTCTTCCTCATCTTCAGGAGACGCGTCCATGCCGTAAGCATCCCGGACTTTTTGACGAATTTCAGCCATCACGTCAGGATGTTCCGCCAAGTACTTCTTCGCATTTTCACGACCTTGACCAATCCGGTCTTCGCCGTAAGAATACCATGAACCACTCTTCTTAACGATGTCCTTGTCAGCTGCCATGTCGACAATTTCACCCGTTTGTGAAATCCCATAGCCGTACATGATATCAACTTCGGCACGCTTAAATGGCGGCGCAACCTTGTTCTTGACAACTTTGATCCGGACACGGTTCCCGATAATATCGGTTCCGTCCTTAATTTGTTCTGCCCGCCGTACTTCGAGACGAACCGTCGCGTAGAACTTAAGGGCCCGACCACCAGGAGTCGTTTCAGGGTTACCGAACATCACACCGACTTTTTCACGAATTTGGTTAATAAATAACGCAATCGTCTTAGTCTTATTTAACGTCCCGGATAACTTCCGTAACGCTTGTGACATCAACCGGGCTTGTAGCCCAACATGGGCGTCACCCATTTCACCTTCGATTTCAGCTCGTGGCACTAATGCAGCCACCGAGTCAATAACCAAGATATCAACCGCGCCACTGGAAACTAAAGCGTCCGCAATTTCAAGACCTTGTTCACCAGTATCAGGTTGTGACAATAGGAGATCATCAATGTTAACGCCTAAATGTTCCGCATAAACCGGATCCAATGCGTTTTCAGCATCAATGTACGCCGCCGTTCCGCCCTGCTTTTGAACTTCCGCAACGGCATGTAGCGCCACGGTCGTTTTACCAGAACTTTCAGGGCCGTAGATTTCAACGATTCGTCCACGTGGATAACCACCCACACCTAATGCATCGTCTAAGGCTAATGATCCACTAGAAACGGTCGAGATCTGGGTATTCGCCGCATCGCCCATCCGCATAATGGAACCTTTACCGAAGTTCTTTTCAATCTTTTTTAAGGCAGCATCTAATGCTGCTTGCCGTGCATCAGCCAAATTATTTCCTCCTTTGGTGCTCGTTTTCACTCTTAATATCATAACGGTTAAAAAACAGAAATGCAAGCAAAAAGCGAACAAAAGTTCGTATTATTTTTAAAGCTGCTGATCAGCAACCAAAGCGCGCCGCAACAGGTCCAGACCAACCATGACACTGCGTTGCCGGATCTTTTGGCGATCTCCAACAAAGTGGTATAACTTCCCAACGGTTGGCTGGTCACGGTAGGCTAAACCAATCCAAACATTCCCAGCGGGTTGCCCCTCCAAACTGTCAGGACCCGCAACTCCCGTAAAGCTGAGCGCGGTATCCGTGCCTAACTGAGCCCGTGCACCGTCAGCCATGGCGATCGCAGTTGCTTCTGAAACGACCCCATCTTGGTCAATGACCGCTTGTGGGACGTTAACTAGCTGGTGCTTAGCCGCGTTAGCGTAAGTCACAAAGCCACCTGGGAAAATAGCGGAAACACCGGCGACCCCACCAATCGTACTTTGGAATTCACCAGCCGTTAAACTCTCCGCTGCCGTGATACTTAGGTTAGCTTTAATCATCGCTTGAACAACGACCTGAGCTAAGGAGTTGTCATCCCCATAGCCGTAAAAATAGTCGCCAACCTTAGCTTTGATTTGTTGCTCAACCGTATCTAACGCACGATCAGCCACTTGTTGCGTATCAGCCTGTGCACTGAGCCTAAGCGTGACCTCATTGGTCTTCGCGTAAGGCGCAATCGTCACGTCATTTTGCGTTTCAATCATGTCTTGTAATTCGGTCACCAGCCGCGATTCACCAATACCGAAGAATCGAAGCACCCGCGAATAGATCCGCGCTTGCTGACCATACGCCGCCTGTAATTTGGGCTTGGCTTCGGTATCAAACATCTTGGTCATTTCGCGTGGTGGTCCGGGTAGTAGTAAGAAGTCTGCGGAATCTGGTGACTGGTAAAACGCCCCCACGGCTAACCCGTTATGATTGGTCAACGGCGTCGCACCCTGAGGATATAACGCCTGCAACCGATTATTTTCGGTCATGACCTTACCCGTTTGTTCAAACCGGTCCGTAATCACTTGCATGGCCGCAGCATCTTCCACTAACGGCACGTTCAAGTACTTAGCTAACGTTTGCTTGGTCAGATCATCCTTAGTGGGACCTAAGCCCCCAGAAAGGATGACTAAGTCGTTGCGTTGAGCCGCAATTTCAAGAACGGCCGCTAACCGTTTCGGATTATCGCCCACGACCGTTTGGTAATAACTATCAATGCCCAGTTCTGCTAACCCCTGAGCGATGTGTGTACTATTGGTATTTGTAATTTGGCCGAGTAAAATCTCAGTTCCGACCGCAATTATTTCAGCTTGCATCTAAAGAACCTCCTGATAGTCCTCGTCAGACTATGTTCAGTATCGGTATTAGTCGCTTAATCAGCAATCAATGCCCACACTCAGTATATACGAAAAAAACGACGTGCACATTTAAAAGGTTGCAGGGATTTTCTACGTTTGAGCCTAACTGCTAAAGATTGAAATTGCTAAAACTAGTTCAATCTTTGCCATAACACTACTTATCATTAGAAAATTAATGTTTTTTCGGCGCTTCGCCGGCGGAATCAGTGGGCCATGGGGTCGGCTACAGACAAAGAACGGTCTTCCGCCTCGCTTGAAAGCCTCAAAGGACGAGTCTTTCAAGTCGCCCCGCACTGTAACCTGCCAAAAAACGCCAGCAAACAGTGCCGACACGGCCCGCTGGTTCTGCCGGCTACGCTAAGATTGCTTTAAAACAAACCGGTTAAATTTGTCAGTAACCTCAACATAGCTGGAAATTGCCTATGATAAATGTGCCGCTAATCGGCTGCTCGGAGGTTGCCACTGATTATCCGACAGTAAAAACAAAAGGAAGATAGTTTTCAGCGCAGTCGGGTAGCCTCGAGTGCTGTGTCGGCAAAATTAGCCGGTGGTTTATCCGACTAATCTTGCGGGGCACTTCAAAGACGTGGGCTGGCGGCTTTGAAGTGAGGTTCCAGACCGTCCTTTGGCTGGAACCGTCCCCCATAGCACTCGAGGCTATCCGATGGAGCGGCTAATTTTAGAAATAATAATTATTGCTATGGCAACGTTGACAGCCATTTTGGGACTTTCAATCTTTAGTTAACTGCAAAGTAAACCAAAGATTAAAACCCTATTTTAACTGCACGACACCCTTCATTTCTTCCCCGTCAAAAAAAGTCCGAGACACAATGTCTCGAACTTTTATGATTTGATTTATTTAAATCCATCTGAGAAAACGTCGCGATTCTGAACAAAGTAATCAATGCCAGAGTAAATCACGAAGAAGAGGCAGACGTACAGCATAATCGCTGCGAATGGCACGTGGATGGCTGCAAAAAAGACATTGTTTAGTAATAAGAAGATAATCGCAATCATCTGCGTTGTTGTCTTGATTTTACCAGGCATTGCCGCTGCCATAACTTTTCCATTATTTTCAACAATCAATAACCGTAACCCGGTGACTGCTAATTCCCGGCACATAATGATTGCAACGACCCAGTCCGGTGCAACGTTCATCCGCACCAATATGATAAAGGCCGTCATTACTAACATCTTGTCCGCCAACGGATCGGCAAATTTACCGAAGTTAGTGACTAAGTGCTGTGAACGGGCAATCTTACCATCTGCTAAGTCCGTCAAAGAAGCGACGGCAAAGATGATGGTTGCAATGACCTGCGTTACGGGGATCGTCGTTCCTGCCCAGACAACCTGGCCCCAGCTCAGTGGCAGAACCATGATTAGTAAGAAAACAGGAATCAAGATAATACGAAAAACAGTTAGCTTATTAGGTAAATTCACAATGATACTCCTCCGTCACAGACTATTTAATGGTCAAGGTAATCGTCCGCACTTGAGACGTGCTGTTCTTCGGATTGAAGTCAAACTTCTTACCATTGATCGTTACGGACGTTGCAACGGCGTTACCAAATTGGAACTTGACCGTTGACGCGTTGCTTGGCAACGTCACGTCGTGTGACCCATTGGCGGTTAACGTTCCTTGCCAAGTTTGACTACCGTTAGTCGTGATTGACGTCCAGGCGGCCTTAGTCGACTTAACGACCACTTTGTTCTTCTTGGCGCCGTTAGTCATCGTATAGGCCGTATCACTGTCGCCATCAGCTTTAATTGCTTGCTTAGTGCTATCCGCTTTTTTCTTAGTCGTCTTCTTAGCAGAACTGCTGCTAGTCTTAGAACTAGCTTTGCTGCTAGACTTCTTCGAACTTGAAACCTCAACTGATGAACTTGAAGTAGCCGACGACGAGCTTGAACTCGTGTGGGTCCGAACTGCCATGAACCAGATAAACAACAGGATCAATACCACGACGCCCGTTACAATAATCGTTGGTAAATAGTTGCGCACCCGGCCGGCTGGAGTGGTCGGCGCTTCACGACTTGCACTGCGTGTTGGTTGAACTTCGTCTACATTTTGGACGTAAGTTTCCGCGTGCGTTGCTGGTAATTCATCACTGTATTCTTCTAGTAATTCATTGCCATCCAAATCAACGGTATCAGCGTACTGCTTAACAAACGCCCGAACGTAAAAGTCTCCCGGTAATTTATCAAACTGTTCGTCTTCAATTGCAATCAAATACCGTTTCTGAATCTTCGTAATTTGTTGCAAATCGTCGATTGTTAACCCTTTGGCGATCCGGGCAGCTTTTAGCCGTGCCCCAATCGTGCTTTTTTCTTCACTATTTTCACTCATTGACCTTTTCTCCACCCTAAGTCTATTTTCATAATCTTACGAATCTTAGTATATCACAGCAACTTTCCTAAACTGCAACCCCATTACTAATTTTCAGATTTCTTTAACTCTTCTGGTTGAGGACGAATCTGATACTCACTAATCGCTTGTGACTTGAGTAGCTGTCCCGCAACGGCTTGTACGTCTGCCAAGGTTAACTGGTTAATGACCTCTGGTTCGTCAAATAAAGTTACCGAACCAAATAACTGTTGGTCATAACGGTTGGCAATCGCTTCAAGTGAGTTCGCCATGAAGACGATCCGCCCAATCATTTCTTTCTTGACTAAAGCCAATAATTCAGACTGGTCGTCCACGGCGTCTTGCCAGTGCTCAAGCACTTCAATAATTGCCGCGTCAAATTTGGCTGGGTCATCGCTTTCCCCACTGAAGGTTAGGAAATTAAAGCCATTTTGCAATTCAAAATCGTAACCGAAAGTATCGTCGATGACGCCTTCGTCATAAAGCCGCAAATAATTTTTCGACGTATCGCCAAACAACATTTCGAGTAAGACGTTTACGGCCGCACGGTACTTCAAAGCGGGCATCCCCGATTCAATCGGCGTTAGTCCCTTGACCCCGATGATGGATTTGGCCCGGTTCACTGGCATATCAATGACCCGGTAAGGAATAATATCATGCCCATCTTCCGCCGTTGCCGGAATCTTCCGTTCAATCGGTTTAAAACTGGCAAATGTCTTGTTGGCCTGGTTAGCTTCAATCCAGCTTAAAACTTCATCTGGGTCCAGTTTACCAACCACAAATAAAGTCATGTTCTCTGGGTGGTAGAACGTCTTATACGCCGCGTAAAGGTCCTCTGCGGTAATCTTAGCAATCGACTGGGTCGTTCCCGCAATGTCGTATTGCAACGGGTGGTTAGGGTAAAGGTTCCCAATCATCCCAAAGTATAGCCGCCAGCTAGGATCGTCGTCGTACATTTCGATTTCCTGGCCAATGATTCCCTTTTCCTTGTCCACGGTCTGCGCCGTAAAATACGGGTCCTGGACAAAGTCGAGTAAGGTCTCTAAGTTCTCTTTCAAATTACGCGTTGCGGAGAACAAGTAACTCGTCTTCGTAAAACTCGTAAACGCGTTTGCGCTGGCCCCATACTCACCAAACGTTTGGAAGGCATCGTGGTCCGCCTTCTCAAACATTTTATGTTCAAGAAAGTGGGCAATACCATCTGGGAAACGGTGCATCTCATCGCTACCGGCTGGCACAAACGTGTTGTCGATCGAGCCGTAGTTGGTGGTAAACGTTGCGTACGTTTTATGAAACCCGGCTTTGGGTAACATCGTCACCGTCAAACCGTTTGGGAGCTTAGTTTGATAGCAGGTCTCGTTAAATTGCTCATATTTTTTTACTTGCATGTTTGCGCCCCACTCAAGAAGAACCCGTCATTTAGGGTCACCATCTTTGATACTTCAATAATCTGTTCTCGCGTTACGGCTTGGATGCGTTGCAACCAGTCGGCGTCCGTCACATTCTGTTGCGTTAAATCATCGATCAACGCTTGAATAGCAAACGTTCGCTGACTATCCAAACTGGACTCAAAATCATTGATTAATCCGAGTTTTAATTGTTCAACCAGTTCATCCGTGAAATCACCATTCTGAATTGCCGTCAATTGCTCAGCAATAATCGCTAGAACTTGGTCGTGTTTGGCGCCATCGATCCCAGCTTGAACTTTCATAACGCCCCTAAAGGTATCTAGCGAGCTACTTGCGTAGTACGCGAGACTAGCCTTTTCACGCACGTTCATGAACAGCTTGGATAATGGTGAGCCACCGAATAATTCATTGAACACGAGAGCCGCATAGTAATGTTCACCACGATAAAAGACGGGCAAGTCGTAACCGAGGTTCAACTTAGCCTGACTCAAGGCTTGAGTCTCGCTAGTCTCAACGTAGTGCCGCGTATTGCGGTGACGGTAAAACGGCTTAGGCCGTGACGTTGGCCGGTCAGTAAAATGAACCGCCTGCCACTGTGCTAACACGTCTGCTTCGTCAACATCCCCAACAACGATGATGTCAATTTGGTCGTCTCTTAGAAGTGACTCATAATAGGTAAACAAATATTTTGACGTAATCGTTTCCAAGTCAGCAACCATCCCGTAACTCGGCACTTGCTGAGCGGGATCGTCTTTAAACAACGCCGCGTTTAACTGTTGCGCCGCGTAGTATTGTTTATCATCCGCAACCGACTGAATGGCCGCTTTCAAGTTCGTAACCTGGCGATCAAAAGTCGCTTGGTCAAACTGTTGATTAGCAACTAACGGTTTGAATAAAACGTTTTGTAAAAACTGCGTAGCTTCACGCGTTAATGGCTGATCCGTCGCTAAATATTGTTCATTTGCGACCGTTAAAGCCAAACGTAGGTTATGAGTTGGTCCCTTGCGACCAACTCCCGCACCATAAGCCGCACCATACATTTTTGCTAGGGCATTGGCTAGTGCCCGCTGATCAGGATAGTCGGCGGAACTAGTTTCTAATAAGTTGGACAATAACGCACGCTTCGTGATAATGTCTCGGCGTAACGGTGCCCGAAAATTCACGATAATTTGATTGGTTTTAAATTGATGACTAACAACGGTCGTCAATTGAACCCCTTTTGCTAACTGAGTTTGCAATAAAAAAATCCTCCTTGCATATGTAATAAATAATAAGCGAAAGCCCGATTTGACGCAACTTTCCGTCCTAGCAATTAGAAAATTTAATAATTTAAGCGATTTTGAAAATAAAAATTAGATTCCGGTGAGGTGCGGTTAACGTTGCAAACTCGCGGGTTGTCTGCTATTCTTTTCAGTATTGATAAATTTAGGAGCGATTTAATGTGAAAGTAATTAAATTTGGTGGCAGTTCATTAGCCAGCAGTACCCAACTGCAAAAAGTCCTGTCGATCGTCGAAGCTGATGACCAACGCAGATATGTGATTGTCTCGGCACCCGGTAAACGTTTCGATGGCGATACCAAAGTCACTGATTTGCTTATCCAGTATGCTCGCCAGACGATTCACCGTCAAGATACGACGGCAACCGTTCAGGCCATTATTGAACGCTACGCAGAAATCGGCCACGGTTTTAACGTCCCTGAAGACCAGTTGACGCCAATTTTTGATACTATCCGTAACTTACCAAACCAAACCTACGCGGATAACACGTATTTAATGGCGACGTTTAAAGCCCACGGGGAACGCCTTAACGCCCAACTCGTGGCGGCCGTTTTCAAACAATCCGGCTTAAACGCGCGCTACTTAGATCCTAAAGACGCGGGGATGGTCGTTACCGACGTTCCCGACGATGCCCAAATCATTGATAGTAGTTACACCCAGTTAGCCCAATGGGCAGATAGCAAACAGATTCTCGTGATTCCAGGCTTCTTCGCCTATAATCGCAACGGGCAAATCTGTACGTTCTCACGCGGTGGTTCAGACATCACCGGGGCCATTATCGCTCGCGGTGTCCACGCCGACCTCTACGAAAACTTTACCGACGTTGACGCCATCTACTCAGTGAACCCGTCATTAGTTGACCAACCGGCCGCCATTTCCGAAATGACGTTCCGTGAAATGCGTGAATTATCCTACGCTGGTTTCTCCGTCTTCCACGACGAAGCGCTGATTCCTGCGATCCAAGGGAACATCACCGTAAACGTCAAAAACACGAACCACCCAACGGCACCTGGCACGCTGATCAAGTCGACGCGCGAACCGAGCTCACACTACCCCGTGACTGGGATTGCCAGTTCATCCAGTTTCTGTTCATTATACTTACGAAAGTACTTGTTGAACAAGGAAGTCGGGTTAGGTCGTAAGATCTTAACCATCTTAGAAACGCATCACATTAGTTATGAACACATGCCTTCTGGGATCGATGACTTAACGATTATCTTCGATGAACATCAACTGACCCCAGAACTTGAAAAAACGTTGGTTGCTGAAATTTCAGCCGCCATTAATCCCGATGAAATTTACTTTACACACGACTATTCAATCCTAATGTTAGTCGGTGAAAGTATGCGTAACCGGGTCGGCATCATGTCACGGGCCGCTTCCGCTTTAGCCGACCACAACATCAAGTTGATCATGGTCAACCAAGGAGCCAGTGAAATTTCAATCATGTTTGGGATTCACGACCGCGATGCTGATCAAGCTGTGATTGCCTTGTACAATGAATTCTTCAAAAAATAAATAATTTAAATCCAATTAAAAAAGATGAGCTTCAAGAAATGAATGATTTCTTGAAGCTCATCTTTTTTGTTTAGGTCTAAAGGTTGGAAAGTCATAAAACCTAATACCAGCAATATACCAACGTTAATACTAACAAAGTCGGTAAACTTGTCGCTTCCGGCCGCCCATGATTTCATCTGCCGCGGCGATCGGACTAAGCCTGAGAAACGGTCTTAGTCCTCGCTTGCAAGCCGCAACCCCACGTCTCGCAAGACGTCGGTGCCGTAAACCGGAAGTACACCGGTCAACGCCACTTTCGCGGCAGATTCATCATGGTCGACCTCCAGCTAAGGTAATTTTCCTATGAAAATTGATTTAGCTTATTTTAACCAATCCTAGCGCAGCCGGCAGAACCAGTGGGCAGTGTCGGCCATGTTGCCTGGCGTTGTGTGCCAGGCGACATGGCGGGGCGTCTTGAAAGACTTGGGCTTTAGGCTTTCAAGCGAGGCGGAAGCCCGTACTTTGGCTGTAGCCGACCCCACAGCCCACTGATTCTGTCCGGCGGAGCGATGAAGGATCCTATTTTTTTATTATTAACCTTTGATATGACAGTGCCGGAATAGCTTATGAGTAACTAATTGTATTAGTTAAAACTACTGACCTAGTTTTCAACCTTTTGATTACCAAACCACTTACGGTTAATCTTATCCAACGTTCCGTTAGCTTTTAACGTCTTCAAACCGTCGTTGATCTTACGTTTCATGGTCTTATCACCCTTACGCATTCCAACCGCGAAGTCTTCCGTTTGGAAAGTCCCCGGCGTCTCGTTGTAATCGGCCGAGTTGGCTTCGTGCTTGATGTAGTAGTTGGCATAGACACTATCGATTAATAAGCCTTGAATCCGACCCGCGTTTAAATCCAAAAATGCGTTGGTGAACGTATCGTATTGAATTGGTGTCTTCTTCGCAATCTTATCTTTCAACACTTTAGGGTTATTTTCGAGCGACTCGTAACCTGAAGAACCTGATTGCGCGCCTAACGTCTTACCCGTCATGTCATTGAAAGAATTGATCTTATTCTTCTTTAACGACACTAGAATCTGTTTATTCTTCAAGTACGTATTACTAAAGGCAACCACCTTTTCACGTTGCGGGTTCTTGGTGTACCCGTTCCAGATCAAGTCGATCGTCCCATTCCGTAATTCCGTCGCATTCATTGACCAGTCAATCGTTTGAAAACTGATTTTAATGCCGTATAACTTGAAAACTGCCCGGGCAAGGTCAATATCGTAACCTTCAAGTTTTCCGGATTTTTCACGGAAGCCCATCGGAACAAAGCTGTCATCTAAGCCAACGACAACCGTGCCGCGCTTCTTAATGCTTGACCAAGTGTCCTGCGTGTCGGCCCGCTTCGTGACACTTTCGCCACAACCACTGAGGGTGCCGGCCACCCCAATTAACATCACTAAAAGTAAACTAAGTGAAATAAGTCGTTTCTTTAATTTCAATCGCCGCACCCCCTACGCTTTGTTTGGTTCAACGTGGAACATTTCATCCGCAATATTTTCGGCAAACGTCAAATCATGGGTCACGACGATCTGCGTCATGCCATCCGCCTTTAAGCCCATAATCAACTTTTCAACTTCTTGACGGAGGTTCGGGTCCAACGCGGACGTCGGTTCGTCATAACACAAGACGTTTGGTTTCATGGCAAGGGCCCGTGCAATGGCAACCCGTTGTTTTTGACCACCTGATAGTTCGTATGGATATTGGTCAGCGTGATCCGCCAAGTTCAACCGGGTTAGTAACGCCATGGCCTGCTTTTGAGCTTCGTCTGCGGACTGCTTTAAAACCATGGTTGGCGCTAACGTAATGTTTTGCATCACCGTCAAGTTAGGGAATAATTCAAAGTTTTGGAAAACGACCCCAATGACACTCTCATTTGTCCGGTTCGTGTACGGATCAAAGGGTTGTCCGTCAACGAAGAATTCGCCCGCGTTGACCTTTTCCAAACCGGTAATACAACGTAGTAGCGTTGTTTTACCAGCCCCGGAAGGCCCCACGATACTCAGAACTTCGCCATCTTTAACTTTTAAATTCAGCTGATCAATAATCGTCTTGTTGCCAAAACGCTTGGTAATATTTTTAAGTTCTAACATATTGCGACCTCCCTATTTCCAGTAACTGTAGTGTTTTTCGATTCGGCCAAGCACAAACGTGGTCACGGCCGTTAGTAATAAGTAGATGACCCCAACTAAGACCAATGGGACTAACGTGACGTCACGCGCCGTTGCGACGTTTCCGGCACGAAGCAAGTCGCCCAACCCAATCACGTAAACTAACGAGGAATCTTTGACCAGATTAATAACTTCGTTCCCAACTGAAGGTAACACGATCTTGATCACTTGAGGAATCACGATCTTTCGAATCGTTTGACCGTAGCTTAACCGCAAGACCCGAGCACTTTCATACTGACCACTATCAATCGATTGAAGGCCGCCCCGGAAGATTTCGGCGAAGTAAGCAGCGTAGTTTAAGATAAACGCAAACAACGCGGCGTAGTAACGGGGAAAAACAATGCCAATTAATGGTAGGCCGTAGAAGACGAAGATCAATTGAAGTAATAACGGGGTCCCACGCATCAACCAAACGTAGAAATGTAATAGCCACTGAAGCGGCTTAATGTTTGAAATCAATCCTAGCCCAACGACCAGTCCTAACGGTAGTGATCCAATCAACGTCCAAATGAAAATCTTTAGCGTCATGCCGGCGCCAGATACTAATGATGGCAAAATCTCTAAAATATAGTGCATATGCTTTCCCTCCTAATTTTAAGCAACAAAAAAGTCCCCTCAAGATCCAATGATCTTAAGAGGACGTCTACGCGCGGTTCCACCTCACTTCGCAGCAACTTCACAGTCACTGCCTCAGGGAGTTTAGTGATAATAAAAAAATCGTCCTTAGGCCAACAGCCTAAGAGGACGATTTTATCGCGGTTCCACCTCATGTTCATCAGTGGCTCACACCACTGAACTCAACGAGTTTATCACTAAACTCCGCCGCTAACGAGGCCACCCGGGGTAACTTACTAACTTCAGCTACCCAACTCGCAGATGTGTTTCGTTTACGTTAAGGATCGTCTTTCCACCACCGACGACTCGCTGGACATCTCAACGTCAACTACTCTTCTGTTCTTTGCTTTTTTAATGTTGCTCTCATAATAATCGAATTAATGACAGCCGTCAAGTCTTTTTTACTTGTTACGGTGAAAAATCCCCGTAATCCGTGACCACATGCCAGGTTTTTGCACCTCAATGTTCATCAACGGTACCGTCTCGCCTTCCAAACGCCGGGCAATATTTCGGTAACCTTGTGAAGCCGAATTCTTTGGATCTAAGACGATGGGTTCACCGTTATTAGAAGTCCGAATAACCGCATCATCATCAAAAACGATCCCTAAAAGATCGATTGATAAATGGTGCGTAATTTCGTCGATATCCATCGTTTCGCCATCCTGCATCATCCGCCGGCGAATCCGGTTAATGACTAAACGGGGTGCTTCTGCTAATGGGTATTGTTCCAAAAGCCCAACGACCCGGTCAGCATCGCGAATCGCTGAGATTTCTGGTGTTGACACAATAATCGCTGCGTCGGCACCCGCAATCGCATTCATAAACCCTTGTTCAATTCCGGCTGGACAATCAAGTAAAACATAGTCAAAGTCCGGCTTCAATTCATCAACGATTGAACGCACTTGGTCAGGATTCAACGCATCTTTATCCGCATTTTGTGCTGCGGGTAATAGGAATAATAAATCATCGAAACGCTTATCTTTAACTAGGGCTTGCCGCAATTGCGCCCGGCCACTAGCAACATCAACGATATCGTAGAGAATCCGATTATCCAATCCTAAGATGACATCTAAGTTACGCAAACCAATATCTAAGTCTACGAGACAAACCTTTTTGCCCATCAAGGCTAAGGCCGTCCCCAAATTGGCCGTGGTCGTTGTTTTACCAACACCACCCTTGCCAGAAGTAATGACAATAGCTTTTCCCATCAAATATGTCCTCCATTCCGAGTAAATAACTTCGGTCGTACCCGTTTCAATTGATCTAACGGCTGGTAATCTAAAGCCTGAATGTCATTAATATAAACAACGTTCGTACCGGCGACTATTTTATCGGGATCCACGAGTTCTAACAATTCACCGACCCGTACACGGGGAACCGTGGTCAACGCACTAACAATAACGGCATCATTATGATCAGGATAACCAGCTTCCATAATTCCGGAAACTTCCCCCATCACAAAGATACTGCCAGTTGCGCGCAAAACGCCGCCTTCGTGAATTTTACCGAAGAATAACACATCCCCGGTAATCGAAACCACCTGACCATTACGAATAATCTGGTTGACTAAGTGAACCGTGTTGCGTTCAACCATCGCCAAAGCGTCGGCCGTTAAAATCACGTCCGCCGTCAGCTTATGGATACTGAACAATGGGTAACGCTGGACCAATTGGGTGACTTGCTGATTTTGCTCAGCAGTCAACAGTCGGCCTTCCGTGCCCATATCAAACGAAATCCGCTCATCAGTCGTATTATCCACCTGTAACCGGTCAAGCAAAGTTTTGAGATCGATCATGATGGTATCAAAACTGGCTGCTTGTCGAAAAATCAACTCGTAACCGTCATTACTAGCTTTTAAAACCACACTTTGCTGCATGTTAGAATTCCTTTCTGCCGACTAATTTACGCTAAGGTACAACCGACGCATCGGGTAATACGCAATGACGAAAATGGCCAGGTTGACCGCAATCGTCGGTCCTAAAGTGAAGACCGCAAAGTCAGCTAAATTACTATTAATCACGTGACCCATGCTATACCAAATGTACGCGAAGGCCTCAACAATTGTCAAATTAATAATGTAAACCATTAGAAGCGTCAGAAAGTTCAGATCCAACCATGGTTTAATTTGCCGACAGAGGTAAACCACTAATGGCAATGCAATCATGTAGACGCCAATGATACCGGTATAGTACCAGTCAAAGACTAACCCCACAAACGTCGACCAAATTCCAATGGCCAAATCGTCACGGTCGTCTAAAAAGATCGCAAAAATCAACCACAGTAAGACGAGGTGCAAGACGCTCGTGTAGGGATACGAAAATAAGTGACCCGCAAATACATTGGACAGCGAGCCATCCAAAAACAGGGCAATAAATAGCCCAATTGGAAAAATGATTTTTAAACGTGAGTATCGCAACGTTGTGCCTCCCTTACTGTTCGGCAACCGTCACGACGGTTAAATCGCTCAAGTCAGCCGCAGGTGTAATTTCAACTTCAGAAGCCAAGCCGTAATCGTCCTGCTTAACACTTGCGACGGTCCCAACATACAAGCCCTTTGGTGTCGTGCCGCCTAACCCAGAAGTGACGACTTTGTCGCCCTTCTTGATTTTAACGTTCGACGTCACAGAACCCATTTCAAGTAAATCGTTACTCTTGTCATAACCTGAAATAATCCCGTTAACTGACTTGCCAGATTTATTAGTAATCTGAACAGCAAATTTGTTAGCCGTTGAACTCGTATTAGAAACCAGTTCAACCTTAGCATTGGTCTGGTTAACTTCAGCAACCCGACCAATCAAGCCAGACTGCGACATGACGGGCATGTTCTTTTTGATTCCAGCAGTGGCCCCTTTTGAAATGACCAACTGGTTCATCCAAGAAGAAGGTGTCCGGGTCAAAACGTTCGCCGTGACACTCGTATAGTCTGATAACGAATTATTTAACTTGAGTTCCTTACGCAGTTGCTTGTTTTCTGCACTAGTTGTTTGCGCATTAACTTTAGCTTGCGCAAGCTGATCCACTTGTTTCTTTAACTTTTGATTTTCTTGGTAAGTATTCAAGAGATCCGAAACCGAATTAGTCGCGCCTTGTAACCCGTTAACGGGTAACGCAACGACCCGGTCAACCGCCCCCGCCACGTCGTTCCCAAATTGCTGGATCAACGGTGGCGTAGACTTCCGATCACGAATGGCTACCGACACACTCATCAAACCGAAACTAATAATCAACACAATAATGGCGATAACTAGTTTACGGTTAGAGAAAAACTTTTGCATAATGAACCCCCGGTCGAAAATTCAAATATTTAACAATAAATAAGCGGGAAGATGTCTTCCCGCTCACCTGTTATCGCTTTTTCATAACATCGATGCTCTTAAGTGATTCGCCTGTCCCAACGGCCACACAATCAAGGGGTTCGTTAGCGATGAAAACTGGAACTTTTGTTTCATCCGCAATCACTTCGGAAAGATTCTTCAATAACGCGCCACCACCGGTTAAAACAATCCCGTGGTCAATGACGTCAGAGGCAATTTCTGGCGAAGTTTCTTCAAGCGTTTCCTTAATTGCTGAAATGATTTCTGAGACAATTTCTTGAATCGCTTCAGCGACATCAACCGCTGAAATTTCAACTGTTTTTGGCAATCCTGATAAGAGGTCCCGGCCCCGAATCGTTGAGCCTTCGATATCTTCAGCCGCTTCAAGTGAAGCAGAACCAACATCGATCTTCAACTGTTCAGCAGTCCGTTCACCAATCAAGAGATTGAATTTTTGACGAACGTGATAAATGATCGAATCATCGATCTTGTCGCCAGCCATTCGAATCGAACGACTTGAGACGATCCCACCTAATGAAATCGTCGCAACGTCCGTCGTCCCACCACCAATGTCAACAACCATGCTACCGGTTGGATCCATAACTGGTAAACCGGCACCAATGGCTGCAGCAAATGGTTCTTCAATGACGTAAGCGTCACGTGCACCCGCAACCCGCGTCGCATCGATCACGGCCCGCTTTTCAACTTCAGTTACACCGCTTGGTACACAAACCATGACGTATGGTTTACCATTTGAACGGCCCAAAGTCTTTTGAATAAAGTACTTCATCATAGCAACAGTGGTGTCGTAGTCGGCAATAACCCCATCCTTCATTGGCCGAATCGCCACAATACTTGCTGGTGTACGTCCAATCATATCCCGAGCTTCTGACCCAACGGATACGATTTCACCAGTCTTCGTGTTCTTCGCAACTACGGATGGTTCTCGTAATACGATGCCCTTGCCATCAACGTAAACTATCGTGTTGGCCGTACCGAGATCGATCCCGATATTCTTTGTCCCAAATCCGAACACTACATTCATCCCTTCATTAATTACAAATTTAATTTTTTATTAGTCATAATAGTAAGTATTATAGCATAATCGCACGGCATTAAAAATCCTGCCTGAATCATAGCATACCGTAATTTGTTAAAAAATACAGTCCCACTATTTAACTTAGATAAAATTTAACAAAAAACGTGGTCAAGCCGGATAAACATCCGCCCTAACCCCGTTATTTTACCACATTCTAATGAGAATCCGTATTACAATTTACCAACCCTTGTTCCGCAAAGCTAAAGTAATCGTTTACACCGATAACAAAACTATCTAACAAAGGTAATCCCATGATTTCGCCGGCCAATTGGAGCCGTTTTGTAAACTCAACGTCCTTTTTGCTGGGATTCACATCTCCGCTTGGATGATTATGTGCGATCACAATTCTTGCGGTGGCCACGGTCAGCGCCGTCTGCATAATTTCACGTGGATGGGCTGGACAACTATTGAGCGTTCCTTGAAAAATAACCTGCCGTTTAACAATTTGATTTTTCGTATCTAAACACAATAATAATAATCTTTCCTGATCCCAATTAGCGAAATCGTGGGCCAACTGCGCCCCCATCTGTTGGCTACCATATACTTGGCCCAAGACCACCTGATGCGGGTGCGGAAGTAACTGTCCACACCGTAATGCGATTAATAGGCCGTTCCATAAGGGGTCCTGTGACGATTGATTGAGCCACGTCACGGCGCTCCCCGGCGGAAACGTTTGTTCAAACGCTTGGGTCGCCTTGTCCACCGTGCTTGCCGCCAAAAAAGTCGCAAAGTATTGCTCAATTAGCTCATGAATTTGCGTCAACGGCAAATTCTGCTCACCTAGACTCGTCATTCAACCACCCCTTCACTTAGTAGTTACGCCAAGTCCGGGGCATCTCATTTACGGATTCCTTAAAATTAAGGCCCCTAACCACAAAAATCCTTGTGGCTAACGTTGCATACACGCTAGTCACAAGGATAATTCAATTTCAGTTAAAGCGTGAAAGTTCTACACCTCGTCGCTCCATCGGGTAGCCTTGAGTGCTATGGGGGATGGCCGCAGCCATGGGGCGGTCTGCGACCTCGATTCAAAGCCGACAACCCACGTCTTTGAATCGCCCCGCAAGATTAGCAGCTAAAAATCATCTGCTAATCTTGCCGACACAGCACCCAAGGCTACCCGACTCCGCTAAGATCAACCTCACTATTGTCGAATAATCGGAGGCTGGCGCTGATGGCATCGGTCGTGATGGTGGTGTTAGGACCGGCGTTTTTTTCGGTCCCTACACCACGGACGGTCCAGAACAATTGCGCCTTTTGCAAGTGTTCTGGGCGAGGGGCTAGACCGCTCCTCAGGCTAGGCCCGGTCCCACGACCGCATACCATCAGCGCCAACCGGATTAATTACTAGTCTTCGCTCTGTTTAAAGTAAGCCCGCACATCGGAAATGAAGTACAGCGAACCCGTCAGAAGTAAGACGTCTTCGCTCGACATTTCTTGGGTCGCTTGTAATAACGCCGCTTGCCAATTATCGAACACTTCTGCGGACCGACCATCTGGGAGCTCAGATTCGAGTTCACTCGGCGTCGTTGCGTGCCGTTTCGGGTTAGGTCCCGCAAATTGCGTTAACAATAGGTGCACGTTGTTTAATTGCCCCAAAGTCTGAATCATTTGCGCGTGCTGTTTGTCAGCGAGTACCGCAAAAATCACGTACACGTTTTGCCGCCCAAACCGCTCTTTGATGGTTGCGGCTAATTCCGTCACCGCCGGTTCATTATGCGCGCCGTCAATCATGATTAGGGGCATATCGTTCAACCGTTCAAAGCGGCCCGGCCACTGGACATGGGCCAACGCCGTTTTAACATCCCGAACTTGTACCGGAACATTGGTCTGGCGATGGTAGTCCAAGTAAGCGGCCAATGCCACCGCAGCGTTATCAACTTGGTAATCGCCTAAGAGCGGCGTCGTCAAATCTTTGAAGTACTGACCACCGCCAGTAAAATTAAACCGTTCTTGCCAGCCCCGCGGTGTTAGTAACGTCGTCGTAAAGTCGGTTCCTAACGTTTGTAACGGTGCGTCGTGGTCGGCCGCCGTTTGAACCATCACCGTCTGAGCCTCTTCAGGCAGCTTTCCAACGATGACCGGGACATTCGTCTTAATAATCCCAGCCTTTTGACCGGCAATCGCAGTTAACGTATCGCCTAAAATCTGCATGTGGTCGTAACCAATGGTCGTGATGACACTGACCCGTGGCGTCCAGACATTCGTGGAGTCGTACAACCCACCCAAGCCGACTTCGACAATCGCCAAGTCAATTGGCTGTTCCGCAAAATACACGAACATCATGGCTGTGATGATTTCAAACTCAGTGGGACCGCCTTCGGGCAACTCATCATCTAGCTTTGCCACGACTGGTTGAATCCGTTGAACAAGGTCTAACAAATCTGCGTCACTAATCGGTTCTCCATCGACACTGATTCGTTCGTTGAAGCGCACAATGAATGGTGACGTAAACGTCCCCACCGTCAGCCCATCAGCCATAAACAAGTCCCGTAAGTTAGCTACCGTCGACCCCTTACCGTTCGTTCCCGCAACGTGGATGCCTTGGACCCGCTCTTGTGGATCACCAAGTTCACTTAAAAACCGGCGCATTCGTTTCAACGTGGGAATTTTTTTGAATTTGGTACGGCCATGAATAAAGGCGAGCGCTTCTTCATAATTAGCAATCACTTTTTTGTCCTCCTTACACGCTTAATCGTTATCGACCTCAAACGAGCACTATCATTCACAAAAGGTGCTTCAGAAATTTCTGAAGCACCTTTTGAGTCAGCTTAATTAAGCTTGTGCCTTAATGTCAGCTAGTCGCTGCTTGGTTGCAGCCAACTTATTTTCATTATCGGCTAATTTTTCTTTTTCGCTGTTAACAACGTCTTCCGGCGCGTTAGATACGAATCGTTCGTTACCGAGTTTCTTAGTTGCCCGGGTAACTTCACTTTCGAATTTAGCTTGTTCCTTTTCTAACTTCTGAATTTCTTCGTTTAAGTCAACCAGTTCAGCTAATGGAATATAAATTTCCGCATCACTGATCACTTGCGTCATTGACAACTTCGGCGCAACCACGTCGGCCCCAATGGATAAGGTCTTTGGATGTGCAAAGCGTTGAATGTAGTCTTCGTTAGTTTTGAAGACCGTCTGCAAGCGTTGGTTGTCCGTCTTGATCAACAGGTCAACGGCTGAAGACATCTTGGCATTGGCTTCGGCACGAATACTCCGGACCGCCGTGATCAATTCGATCAAGGATGCCATATCATCTTCAGCGGACGCATCATCAAATTCAGGATGGTCAACTGGGTAAGCAGCAACCACTAAGGATTTGCCAACGTGCGGCATTGATAACCAAATTTTTTCCGTAACGAATGGCATGATTGGGTGTAATAACCGCAAGATTTGGTCCAAGACATAGGCTAACACGTTTTGCGTGTTTTCCTTGGCGTGGGCGTCGTCGCCGGTTAAGACTTCCTTACTCATTTCAATGTACCAGTCACAGAAGTCGTTCCAGATAAAGTTATAGAGTGCCCGACCAGCTTCACCAAAGTCAAACTTATCAAAGGTCGTCGTCACTTGTTTAACCGTTTCGTTCAATCGACTAAGAATCCACTTATCAGCCAACGTCCATTCGGATTTTGCTGGTAAAGTTGGTTCGGTCATGTCACCTAAGTTCATGATGACGTAACGGCTAGCGTTCCAAATCTTGTTGATAAAGTTCCAGGCCGCGTCCATCTTCGTGTAACTGAAACGAACATCTTGACCAGCCGTTGAACCGTTTGACAAGAACCACCGCAATGCGTCAGCCCCGTACTTCTTAATCACGTCCATTGGATCGATCCCGTTACCAAGTGATTTACTCATCTTGACACCGTGTTCGTCACGAATCAGGCCGTGTAATAAGACGTTCTTAAATGGTCGCCGTCCAGTAAATTCTAAGCTTTGGAAAATCATCCGTGAAACCCAGAACGGCAAGATATCATAACCAGTAACTAACGTGTTAGTTGGGAAATACCGTTTGAAATCAGCGGCATTTTCATCAGGCCAACCCATCGTTGAAAATGGCCATAGCGCACTTGAGAACCAAGTATCCAAAACATCGGGATCTTGTTCCCAGTTTTCAGGGTCCTTAGGCGCATCAACACCAACGTAAGTTTCACCAGTCGTCTTGTTATACCAAGCTGGAATCCGGTGTCCCCACCAAAGTTGCCGTGAAATAACCCAGTCATGAATGTTTTCCATCCATTGCTTGAAGGCATCTTCGAACCGCTTAGGCACAAAGTTAACGGCGTCATCGCCTTCTTGATTCTTCAAAGCTTGTTCAGCTAACGGCTTCATCTTAACGAACCACTGGGTTGATAGCCGGGCTTCGACTTGAACGTCGGTCCGTTCAGAATGCCCAACACTGTGGACGATTGGGTCAATCTTAATCATTAAACCTTGGTCTTGTAAATCCTTGACCATGGCTTTCCGAGCGACAAAGCGATCCATACCTTCATACTTGCCAGCGTTGGCATTCATGGAGGCATCATCATTCATCGTGTTGATCCGTTTCAAGTTATGACGGTTACCAACTTGGAAGTCATTAGGGTCATGGGCTGGCGTAATTTTTACCATCCCAGTTCCAAATTCAGGGTCAACGTATTGGTCCGCGATAATTGGAATCTCACGGTCAGCCAATGGTAAGATCACCTTTTGACCAACTAATTCCTTGTAACGTTCGTCACTCGGGTTAACGGCAACGGCCGTATCACCCATCATCGTTTCTGGACGCGTCGTTGCAATTTCAATGTAATTTTTACCATTAAAGGTGTAGTTTTTATCTGCGAATGGGTACTTCACGTGGTAGAACGCACCCTTGTCATCCTTATGAATCACTTCAATATCGGATAACGCGGTCCGGGCTTGGGGATCCCAGTTGATAATGTATTCGCCACGGTAAATGAGGCCCTTGTTGTATAGGTCGACAAACACCTTTTTAACGGCGTCGGATAACCCTTCATCCATCGTAAAGCGTTCACGGGAGTAGTCTAATGACAAGCCCATTTTGGCCCATTGTTGCTTGATAATGGCCGCATACTCGTCTTTCCAATCCCAAACTTGTTGAATGAACTTTTCGCGTCCCAAGTCGTAACGGCTAATGCCTTGTTCACGTAACTTGGCTTCAACTTTCGCCTGCGTTGCAATTCCGGCATGGTCCATCCCTGGTAACCAGAGTGTATCAAACCCCTGCATCCGCTTCTGACGGATAATAATATCTTGTAACGTGGTGTCCCAAGCGTGACCTAAGTGTAACTTACCCGTAACGTTAGGCGGTGGAATCACGATGGAATACGGTTTAGCTTTTTGGTCGCCCGAAGGCTTAAATAAATCTTCGTCTAACCAAGTTTGGTACCGGCCTTCTTCAACAGCGGTCGGATCATATTTGGTTGGCATATCAGTCGTTGGTTCTTCTGACATATGGGGCACATCCTTTCCCTTGGCACTAAAAAAATCCATTCATCCTATAGACTAGGACGAATGGATTTCGCGGTACCACCTAATTTTAAAGCACGGTTAAAACCGGCTTTACAACTTAAACATAATTGTTAACGAACGGTGTATCCCGTCCGGTTGCCCTTACTACTTTCAGGGCAACAGCTCGCAAGCTACCTTCACCTAAACCTGCCGAAAACTTCCAGTCCCGTTTTCTTCCTGTAGACAGTGATCTAAGCTACTCTCTTGCTCATTGCTGAATGACACTATTGTAATGAATTTATGCAAGTACGTCAATCTTTATTCGAATTGTTTCAAGGCGTCTAACGCTGCCACGTAATTTGGCTCATGACCAACATCCGGTACAATTTCATGATAAACAATCTTACCAGCTGCATCGGCCACGTAAATGGCACGCGTTAACGTCCCGTTATTTGGCAAGTACAAGTTCGTCGCGTAGCCAAAGGACAGTTCTTCATCGGAAACGACCGTCAAGTTCTTGACGCCTTCCTTAGCACACCAGCCAGCTTGATCCGCAATCGAGTTGTTAGAAACGGCCAAAAACTGAACGTGTGGATACTGATCCGCTTGTTGGTTAAACTTGCGGGTTTGAATTGAGCAGACCCGGGTGTCAATATCGGGCATTACACTGATCAGAACGGGCTTACCTAGTAAGTCCTTGGTCTTTAGTTTTTCATCATGCGTTGTAAAAACTTTGAACTTGGGTAACTCGTCGCCATCTTTAAGCGGTTCCCCAACTAAATCTAACTTTTGATCATGAAATAATACTTGCACAGCAAACACCCCTTCGAAATCTTAATGTCGCAAACAAACTATTCAAACTAGTATGCTTTAAACTTACCGCAAACTGACCTAACTCGCAAATGTTAGCCTTAAAGTTTTACGGGTTTCGTGGGTAAATAGCTGAATACCGGTCTTTAATTTTTTAATCCACTAAAAGTTGAAAGTGATAAAACTAGTTTAACTATTGCCACCGCACTGCTTATCGTTAGAAACTCAGCATTTTTCGGCGCTTCGCCGGCAGAATCAGTGGGCCGTGGGGTCGGCTTCAGACAAAGAACGGTCTTCCGCCTCGCTTGAAAGCCTCAAAGGACGAGTCTTTCAAGTCGCCCCGCACTGTACCTGGCAAACAACGCCAGCTAACAGTGCCGACATGGCCCACTGATTCTGCCGGCTACGCTAAGTTTGTTTTAAACCAAACTAGTCGTTCCTGATAGTACCCTCAACATAGCTGGAGGTCGTCCATGACGAATCTGCCGTGAATGTGGCGTTAATCGGTGATTTCCCGATTTTACGCCACCGACACCTTGAGAGACGCGCTTTTTCGGCTCTCAAGTGAGGTTCATGACCGCTTTCTTGGCATGAACCGGTCGCCACGACAGATGAAATCATGGGCGACCGGAAGTGAGAAGCGTAATAATTTTATTAGTACTTCGTGTGATGTAAGGTTGGTAAAAAATACGCTTAGTGCCATCAACGATAATACAATGAGTGATTGAATCAAGTTCATTTTAGCGCAGGCGGTCAGCGTTGGTGTGCTGTGTCGGCAATATTAGGCGGTGTTTCCTAGCCGTCTAATATTGCGGGGCAATTCAAAGACGTGATTTTTCGGCTTTGAATTGAGGTGCCAGACCGCACTATGGCTGGGACCGTCCCCCACAGCACACCAACGCTGACCGCTGAAGCGGATCATATAGATACTTCAGCCTTTATTCCTATCAAAAAAAGATTCGAAAATTAAATAATTTCCGAATCTTTTTTCTTATTTTTCTAACCGAAACGTGCGTCAAAAGGCAACTTGCTCCGCTTAACCCGGCATCGGGACCTATTCCAAACCCAGGAATAACTTCCGATGCCACGTTAATGCTCACAAGCTATTCGCCTTTTGCCTCACTCTACTTTAGAGTAACTCTGCAAAAACGTCTTCTTGCGCGTTCATGTAGTTTTCGCCCGGTTTGATTTCACTGATAACGATGCCATCAAGTGCACGTTGCATCAAGCCTTCAACGTCGATCCGTTCTTCATAAGACCGTGAACGGTCTAACTTTGGATGGGTCTTCGGTGCTGGTGGCGCAAAAATCGTACAGCAATCTTCAAATGGCATGATCGACAAGTTATAGGTGTCGATGTCTTCAGCAACCTTAATGATTTCGGTCTTATCCATCGAAATCACTGGCCGTAAGACTGGCAACGTTGTCACGTCGTTAATGGCAATCATACTGTCCATCGTTTGTGAAGCAACCTGACCTAAAGACTCACCGTTGAAAATGGCCTTACCGTTCCGCTTACGCGTAATGGCATCCATTAAGCGCATCATCAGTCGACGTTGAACCGTCATCAGATAGCCTTCTGGGACCTTTTCCTTAATCTCTTCTTGAATCTCGGTGAATGGAATTTGAATGAACTTAACGCTCCCAGAATAACTGGCCAACGTCGAAGCTAACTGTTTTGCTTTCGCTAACGCTTGTTCACTCGTGTATGGCGGACTAAAGAAGTGGACCATTTCCATGTTAACGCCACGCTTCATACCAAGGTACCCGGCAACTGGTGAGTCAATCCCACCAGACAGCATTAACATCCCTTTACCAGCAGTCCCAACGGGGAGACCACCGGCACCTTGAATCGTTTCTGAAGACAAGAAGATTCCGTTCAAACGAACTTCTACTCGTAAAACGATGTCTGGTTGCTTCATTTTAACTTGAATTCCGTCAACGTGGTCTAAAATCTGACCACCCAACATATCATTAATTGCATTCGTATCGTATTCAAATTGATGATCAGACCGACGGGTGTTGATCTTAAACGTCATCCCAGGTTGATATTGCGCTTTGATCATTTCAATGGCCGTCTTATATACGGCGTCCATGTCCTGTTCAACGCGAATACTTGGTGAGAAGTTTTGAATACCAAATACCAGCTTTAAACGCGCCATGACCTTGGTCGAATCTTCACCATTTAACATGATGTGCATTCGATCACGGTTTGCGTGCACGTTTAACTCTGGAAAATCGTGCAAAGCTTTGCGCACGTTACGACCTAAACTGTCAATAAAGTTCCGGCGGTTTTTGCCTTTGGTCGACAATTCTCCGTAACGCACCATAATTTCAGTGTATTGCATGAAATAAGAGTCCTTCTTTCCTTTGAGTAATAACAGGTTTAACCCTTGTTAGTGGCAACCATGATTAACACGATTTAGGCATCCGCATTAATCTTAGAAAACTTTTGATATAACTTGTCGAAGACTTTGATAAACTCATCCGCTTCAGCCAACGTGTTGTTTTCGTCTAAGCTGATCCGTACGGCACTCGTAGCGACATTTTCTTGAACATGCATCGCCATCAACGTACTGGATGCCAAGTGCTTCTTGGACGAGCAAGCACTCGTTGTTGAAATAAAAATATCCTGATCTTCAAACGCGTGCACGATGGTTTCACCACGAACCCCGTTAATCGTAAAGCACAGGATGTGCGGCGCAAACCCATCAGTTGGCTGACTAAAGATCGTCACTTTAGGGAACGTCTTGATGTGGTCATAGATCCGTTGCTTGATGGCACGCTCACGGGCCACTTTTTCATCTTCATCGGTCAATAATAGCCGTAACGCTTTAGCCATTCCGGCAATGGCGGGCAAGTTTTCAGTTCCTGAACGCCAGTTACTTTCCTGCCCACCACCAGTCATGAGTGGCGCGAGTTTCCGACCTTGACGCGCATAGATGAAACCGATGCCCCGTGGCGCGTGGAATTTATGACCAGAAAACGTCACAAAGTCTACCCGGTCATTCATGATCATGTCCTGGATGCCCTTACCAATGCCTTGCACCGCATCAATGTGGAAGTGAATCTTGGGGTAAGCTTTCAAGACGTCCGCCACTTCTAATAAGGGTTGAATCGTCCCGATTTCGTTGTTCACGGCCATCGTCGAAACTAAAATCGTGTCCGGGCGAATCGCAGCCTTTAAGTCCGCTGCACTAATTCGGCCTTCCGCATCAACGGGCAGGTAGGTCACGTCAAAGCCTAATTCTTCCAACTGTTCCATCGAGTTATGAATTGCTGGATGTTCAACCGCCGTGGTAATCAAGTGTTTACCAAACGTCCGCTTCTCCATCGCTGTTCCTTTAACGACCCAATTATCGCCTTCAGTTCCACCGGACGTGAAGAAAATTTCATTGGGCTTTGCCCCAATCAACGTGGCAATTTGTTGCCGTGATTGTTCCAATAAGTGGAATGCATTTTCGCCAAACCGGTGCAAACTAGAAGGATTGCCCCAAATCTGTTGGGAAACCTTCGTATAAGTATCTAGTACGGCTGGTGCCGCCTGAGTCGTCGCACTATTATCAAAATAAATCATGTTTGAGCCTTCACTTTCTAATAAAGCAGTGCCACGCACTTACTTTCGATAAGAATTCTTTGCAATTATACCAAATAATTGCGTTGAAACAAGTCCTTTTGTCCGTCAAGCTAGTCGTAACCACTAAAAAACGATTCGAATCAACGTGATTCGAATCGCCGTGATTGGCCGCAACCTAGCCTTCAGTTTCGGTCCGGTCAGCCTGTTTTTGACCATAGTAACTGTCTTCAATCCGTTTGTAAGCTCCCGGATCAACTTTATCGACCGCCGTCGCAATGATTTCCAAGCTCCGTGCGTAGTCGTATTCTTCATTGAATAAGCGTTGTGACTCTTCACTAGCCGCCTGCACTTCGTCATGGTTAGTCTTATAACGGTTGGCGTACTGTAATAATTGTTCCGCCATCATGGCAGCGTCCATTAAGTCGCTCGTCTTTTCCTTTAAAGTTGCCATATCCGCTTGGATGACGATTAACTGTTTCGTAATGTCATCCATATTAATGACTAACTTATTGATATCATGATCAAGTCGTTCAATTTCTTGTGAAACCACTTGGAAGTAGTCGAGGTAATCTTTTGGCAAGCCAGGAAGATTGACGTTTTCGACTTGCCGCTTAACCGCGTGAATCTCAAAATCAA
Organism: Lactiplantibacillus paraxiangfangensis; assembly: GCF_036246185.1. NCBI lineage: Bacteria > Bacillati > Bacillota > Bacilli > Lactobacillales > Lactobacillaceae > Lactiplantibacillus > Lactiplantibacillus paraxiangfangensis. The sequence goes on along the minus strand of NZ_BTPW01000014.1, from coordinate 11,818 downwards.
AGCGTTGTAAGGTTTCGTGCGCTTTAGATTCCTCAGCTGTTAAATTGGCAACCCCATCATTGATGGCAACCTGTTCTTCTTCGATCCCCTTCAGCTGTTTATCTTGCTCTTCATAATGCGCAGCAATTTGGCTATAAACCGCCTGTTTACTAGTTAGCGCCGTCATATCAGCTTGATAAATCGATTCAATCCCTTTGAGCTGTTCGTTCAGTTCGCGGGTCCGTTCAACTTCGTGATTATTCAAGGTATAACTTTGTGCGAGTCGGTCCAACTCAATTTGTAGCCGGTGATTTTGATTCATTGCGTGCGTCAAGAACTTGCTGATTTCACCCTGTTGCTTATCAACAACTTCCTTCGCATCAATTTCGACCTGCATCACATCGTATAAGTGATCAATACGTTTCTCGATGGCATGGTTGCCGTTTTCAGCATCAGAAACTTTCAAGTCGCCTAGTAACGCGGTATTGTCGTCAATCGCTTGTTTCAACGAGTTCAATTCTGGTTCAATCGTAGCCACTTCAAAGTGAAAGTGTTGATCGACCAGTTGGTGGTAACCCGTTGCAAGTTCAGCTAACTGATCAGGAAAGCCACTTACCAAATCTTTGTAAATTGGTGGAATCCGGTCAATGTCCATTTCCAAAGCACTTGTGTCATGACGCAACTGGTCTAACACCTTTTCCGCTGCTTCGTGGTCACCGGACTTTGCTAATTCGGAAAACCGGTCAAAGTCGCCTTCCAAGTTGGATAAGCGATCTTCTAACTTGTCAATGCTCGGCCCAAACGAAAAGTTTTGCGACAATAACGTCTTGCGTAAGCCCTGGTACTTCTTTTCAAGGCTAGCAACAGCTTCGCGGTGCGCCTCGTCAGCGTCATCGAGCGCTTGCAACCCCTTGCGAATTTCAGAGCCTTGCTTTTCAATGGCATCAAGCTGTTCATTCACGGCTTTGATGCTCTGCTTTGCTTCTAAAAACTTAACACTGCGTGCGAGTTCGGTGATTTTTGTCAACTGTTCGCTTACGGCGGGTAATTGGTCATCGACTACTTTTTGACCTTCACTTTGCAATGCTTCCAGTTTGGCTAACGAGCCACCCGTCAAACCTAACTGCTCAATTTTTTCGAAATCCGTTGTCTGCGCTTGCTCGACCAACGCCCGTTGTCGAACGGTCAATTGTTGGACTTGTTTATCTATGTATACTTGGAAGCCCTTGACCGCAGCGTAGATCACAATCGCGACAACGACAATGCCGATTGCTACTTGCATATGAATACCCCTCACATAAATTTATTCCGTTTTAATTGCAGTTGCGCCTCACCCTGTTGAACCGTAACCTTGCTTTTTTCTGAAAATCCAATTAAAATCTACCTTAAATTATAACATAGTCATAACTGTCAAACAGTATGAATTTATGAACTTTCAGGAGGGATTTTTACATGTCTACCACCGAAACATCACTTATGAATCAACAGTTAGACGCACTTCTTTTTCAAGAAACGAACTTGGTGGCCAACTTGGCAAATGCCAGCGCGTTACTAAATAGTACTTACGATGATCTGAACTGGGCCGGCTTTTACTTATTCAACCAAACAACGGGTGAACTCGATTTAGGCCCATTCCAAGGGAAAGTCGCCTGCATGCACATTAAAGTTGGCGCCGGTGTCGTCGGGACCGCTTTTAAGACCCAAACGAACCAACGGATCAAAGACGTTCATGAATTCCCAGGCCACATCGCTTGTGACAGCGCCAGCAACTCGGAAATCGTTGTCCCAATTACGAAGGATGGCCATCAAATCGGCGTTTTAGATGTTGATTCCCCATCGCTTGACCGTTTTACCGCGGAAAACGAAGCTGAACTGACCGAATTCGTCAATATTCTAGTGCAACACATTGACTAACTTGGGTTAAACATGCTATGCTACTCTTTGTGTAAAATAACGCAGCAGTGAGTGGTAAGCTCGTCAACAGACTGGTGCCTTGATGGTCAGTTAGTAACCTGCGGCTGCAATGGTGAAACCTGCAGTCCGGTCTGAACGAATATCGAACTCACATCGGCTTATTTTACTCCAACTAAAATTATTGGAGGAAACAATTTATGTCTCGTTATACAGGTCCAAGTTGGAAGATTTCCCGTCGTTTGGGAATGTCCCTTTCAGGTACTGGTAAAGAATTAGCACGTCGCCCTTACGCACCTGGTGATCATGGCCAAGGTCGTCGCGGTAAGATGTCAGAATACGGTACCCAATTACGTGAAAAGCAAAAGTTACGGATGATGTACGGTTTAACTGAACGTCAATTCTCTAACTTATTCCTTAAAGCCGGCAAGATCCGCGAAGGTAAGCATGGTGTTAACTTCATGATCTTACTCGAACGTCGTTTGGATAACATGGTTTACCGTTTAGGTTTGGCTACGACTCGTCGTCAAGCTCGTCAATTAGTAAACCATGGTCACATCACTGTTGATGGCAAACGCGTTGACATTCCTTCATACGAAGTAAGTGTTGGCCAAGTGGTTTCTGTTCGCGAAAAGTCTAAGAAGTTAACTGTCATCACCGGCGCTGTTGAAGCCGTTGTTGCACGTCCTAACTTCGTACAATTCGACGCTGACAAGCTTGAAGGTTCATTAACTCGTTTACCAGAACGTGAAGAACTTGAAGCAGATATCGACGAATCATTAATCGTTGAATACTACAACAAACTTTAATTTCCGGTTTACGGAAGCGAAAGCACTGCTACGGTGGTGCTTTTTTTGTACCATCAAAAATTAGTTTTGGACAAAATTCAAAAACCAGTCAGAAGTATCGAATACTTCTGACTGGTTTTTCCTATTATTATGGCTCGAAACGTGGGACAAAAGACCCTTTATCCCGTTTAGTCCACTCTTTAAAATATTATGAACGTGTCACCGCCGCCATAATTGGCTGGTAATACCCCATCAATTGCTTAAACGTTTCAATAATGGTTGCCGTCAATGCTTCAGGCTGATCAAACAGCGGATCGTCCACTAGAATTTGACGCCCCACGACTAGTTCGCTGTGCTTGTATTGCGCAAACTTATTTAACATTTTAGTCACATTTTCCGCCGTTGCTGGTTGCGTCGGCGCCGCCCCGTGGTTATTGCTGATGACAAAATCCGTGGGAACGTCCATAAAAATCTGGGCCAATTCTTTGGCCTTCAAACTTTTTTGAACCTGCGCCTTCCCCTCGTCCAAAACATCAAAGTAAATAAACAGGGAATCCGGCCATAAGCCTAACTCAAAATGAGGTAACGCTTTATAGCTCCGCTTGTTCTGGCTAAACGCCACCCACGTATCAACCGGTGGATTTTTAAAACGGCGCAAGTGTTTTGCAACGTGGGCGTAGAATGGTTGCTCGGCCGGTACGGGTAACGCCGCCATGATTGCGGGCGCTAGCGCTTCAAACTTAGGATCAATCACTGTTTTAATCAAGTTCATTCGACCAGTTAGAGTCGGGTCGTCAAAAATCTCAAAATCTTTGCGGGTAAACATTAATATGACCTCCTTGTACGTTGCCTTAACCATACCTTATTTTGCATACGACCGCAAAAGCCCACCACCACCCGAGTTCACGGATATTCATCGCTATTCATTTGGGAACATGCTACAATTAATAGATAATCTAAGAAAGGATGTTAGACAATGGCTGATATAGAAAAAGAACCGGTTGATCGCATTCAGACCGCTATGCACGGGACGCCAAAGCTGCATCCCGACGAACAGCGTAAGTACCTCGGGACTTTCCGTGAACGCGTCGATGTTGCCGTGACGGTTTACCAATTAAAACGGGCCCACTACGTTGATGAGATGACGCAGGCTTTCACTGCCCATCCTGATTATAAATTGTACATTAACGGGAACCTTGACCAGGACTTCATCGGACCGTACATTAAGGCGGCCAGTCAGGCCAATATTCAATTTACGATCAAGACTGATGACATTTACCGTACCGGTGACGATGATTACGCCCTCGTATTCACTGCCAGTACGGCAATCAATCAGGACGTTATCGATGTGCAAAAACGTTACCAACCCGCAGCGTGTGATACCAAAACGGCTGAACCACACGGGCTACTTGGAAAATTAAAACGACTATTCTAAAACAAAGAGTGGCACAAAAGGCGACCAGGTTGTGAGCATTAACGTGGAATCAAGGTCTATTCCTGGGTTTGGAATAGGCCTTAATTCCGGGTTAAGCGGAACAAGCTGCCTTTTGTGCCACGTTTCAACTAGAAAAATAGCGGTTCAGAAATCTGTTTAATGATTTCTGAACCGCTATTTTTAATTGACGGCTGCTTTTTTAATACCGCTCAAAAATCAATTGTCGTTACGCACGCCGCCGCATCCCATAAACCGACATTACTAACATGGTGACCACGGTCACCCCAATAATGACACCAGCAACCAGTGGAACCGTGAACAAACTCAGCAGTAGCAAGATTCCACTCCCCACAAGCAAGTAACCATACCAGTACTTTAACCGTTGCCAGGCAGCTGACTGGGGCTTAAACCCGCGGTGCATTTGTTGGTACTGGCTAGCGCTAATGGTCGGCAGGTAGTTCCCCATCGCAATAAAAATCACGGCCACTAAACTAATCGCAATGCGCCAAATATCAACCGCATGCCCTAAGTTGTACGCAATCGTTGCGACGTAGGCCACGACCGTCACTAACGGAATAATCCACGTCACTACCCGTTCGAAGCGTGGGGCAGCCCCCTTATGCTGACTATTCAACCGGGTCACAGTCAAACAAAAGAATTGTACCGCCACCATCAATAAAGGCATGCCAAAGACCATCCACGGCTTGGACATATACCCATCCGGGCGCGCGTTCGCGCCGCTAAAATGTGTCGCCATAGTGGCCGGCAGCGCCCCATAATTCAGCAAGCCATAACTGATTGGTAAAATAATGACCAAGTAACTTAGCCACGTTTGTCCTTTGATTTTCATTTTGATTCCCCCTCGCCCTTACGCATTCCGTATAACCACGTTAGCATTTCCTCAAACACACTCGCGTTCAGTTCATAGTAAATAAAATTCTTTTCTTTGGTCACACTGACTAACCCGGCCTGACGCAGTAATTTCAAGTGGTAAGAAACCGTTGCCTGACTGAGATTAAACGCCGCCGCAATTTCACCAGCTGATTGGCGGTGGGCCCGTAACCCTTCTAAAATTTGCCGCCGAACTGGATCTGCAATTGCTTTAAACGTCTGATTAAGTGCCATGCCATTCACCTTCAAAGTTATTTAGAGATATCTCTAAATAGATTATAGCAAGTTTCAGCCAATTCACAACATCTATTTAGAAAATATTCAAAATAGATTGTAACCATAAGAAAACGCCGGCATGACGGGAAAATAAATCCCGTCGCACTGGCGTTTTTAATCTTAATCTTTAAATAGTTCGTCTAATAGTTGACCAGCAACTGGCTGGCGATCCCCAAACATTGGGAATAGGTGTGGATATAGAAACGGTGCCGCGTGAATGCCTAAGTAAACGGCCATTTCAGGGTGTTCCGGCGTCAGTTCCGCATACAAATTGGGAATCATCACGTCGACGCCCGCGACGTTTAAGTGTAGGTCGGCAACCAACTTTTCAACCGCTTGAACGTACGAGGCGTGCATATCAGTGGTGGCATCCAAGACGTCAGAGCCGTTCCCGAAAGTGGCGTCTTCTCGCAACAGAATCTGTGTGCCCCGCCCGACAACTGAATCTAAATCGAGATGGTACGAATCTAAGCGGTACCGTTCAACCGTCCCCAACTTAACGGCCGACTGTGGGTAAGCAAACGCCGTACCCCGTAGCGGTCGCGCATTTTTACGGTCTAGCAAGGTCTGAACGGTTGAACGCCCATCCCCCACAATGTTAGCGGGGATCCGCTCAACAATGGCCTTGACCTGACCGCCAATGACGAGGAACCGGTAGCTGGACGCAACAACTAATTCTTCAGCCATCACCGTCTGGGTTTGCTCAAAGAGTTGCCGAACTACTTGTTCAAACAACTCACGTTTGGGCATGATCCGAAAAGCAACGACCTTATGATCCTGATCCGTGGCCTTCAGGACAATGCCACCTTCACTCACAAACCGATCATAGTCGTCAATTAGCTGATTAGCTGAATGATAGGTCTGCGAGGCCGGTACCTGCACCCCGTGCTCGGCCATAATCTGCTTAGCAGCCACTTTATGCGTCAAAACCGTCGTTAGTGCTTGAGGATTTAAATCCGTTCCACTCCCACTCACGACTAACTGTGCGCGTTCTTGCTGAGTCAACCGTAAAATATTGGCTTTTTTATCGATCACGCTGACCTGGATGCCCCGTGCTAACGCCTGTTCCGTCAATAATTGACTCGACAGATCTAAGTCCGTAAATCCGGGGAGTTCAAACGGACGGTCGGTTGCGGCTGCTTGATAATCCCGTGCGCGCTGGTTTGCCCACGCTAACGGATCTTTTTGAACAGCAACCTGGGCACTTAGCGTGAGTTTAGGATTGGCGACCCGTTCCTTCAAGTGATCTAATAACACGGCGTCACTATTAGGTAACCCGTTCTTAGTCACAAAATGACGCAAAGCATCTAAGACTTGGGTTGCCGGTACGGCTTGGGCACTGGCCGTTGTCGGATTCTCACCCGTCACTTGGTCGACCAACTGATCCGCCTGTTCATTCACTTGAGCCACCATGGCAGTCGGTAACGCCGGCATCATGACAAAGTAGCTGGCCAACAGCCGTAAGAATTCAACCGCATTTTGATCCACACCAATCGGACTGGTTGGATCGAGGTCTAAGCCACGAAATTCCAAGTAATAGACCCCTTGGCGTGCTAGCGTGCTTAACTGGCCGGTGCTCCGAAAACGCACGGGCCCGTCAAAATCACTGACTGATAACAGCTCTTTTTTACGGACGTCAGCTTGTAATTTAGCCACGTACCGGTCAATCGACGTGTAATCACCTTTGACCTGACTGTACCGGTTCGCCGAGTGATGCACACTGCTTCGTTGCCGCTTAGTGACTTTATCAGTGACGTCGAACGTTGGGGTTGCCCCGAAGAGGTACTGAATTAGCCAGTTCATGCGCACAAACCCTTGGGCTGCCTTCAGATAGACCGCATTCCGAAAATCAACGTAGCTATCAAACTGCTGATGAAACGTTTCCGAATATAAACGCGTAAATAACTGTTCATCAAAACTTAAATTAACGTGCGTCCCGGTCGTCATTAAGCGACGCACGTCATATTTTTTAGCTAACGCTTGGCGGCGTTTAAACCCAACCGTATCATTGTCGGCTAGCGGAATCTCCGTTAACTTTTCTGGTAAAACGGGGTTACTCGATAACGGCCATAGATAGTCGTCTTCCGCCAACGCTCGCCGGGCCGTGGTATTTAAGCCGGACAAGTAAGCCATTAACGCATCAACATCAGCCGTCGCTGGCGTCACCAACTTCAACTGCGTCTGCGCAAAATCATTATGGATTTGATGATTCTGACGCGTCTTTGCTAACGCATCGGGCATCGGTTGCGTTGATAATTTACCGCTACCGTCCACCCGCTGCATCGTGACTTCTAAGCCCATATTTGAATGGCTTACGAGCGGAATCAAGTGGTACTCCGTGATTGCTTTACCAATGGCATCTAATTCCATCTAAATCAATCCTATCATTTTTAAGTTATTATACCGTACTGGGTCCTGAACCAATCGTTCGGTGTCCGTCTTCCTAAATGCTATAATAATTAGGACTACTTTTGCAAGGGAGATTTTAAAGGATGCAACAGCCATTAGCTTATCGGATGCGGCCTAAAACCATCGAAGACGTCGTTGGTCAACAACAACTCGTCGGTCCCGGTAAGATCATTGCCCGAATGGTCACGGCTAAACGCCTGTCCTCAATGATTTTATACGGTCCCCCGGGTACTGGTAAAACTAGCATTGCCAGCGCAATCGCTGGTTCAACCAAGTACGCCTTTCGCATGCTGAACGCCGCAACTGATAGTAAAAAACAATTACAAATCGTCGCTGAAGAAGCCAAAATGAGCGGGACCGTCATTCTCTTGCTAGATGAAATCCACCGTTTGGATAAAACCAAACAAGATTTCTTATTACCACACTTAGAGAGCGGCCGCATTATTTTGATTGGAGCCACGACTGAAAATCCCTATATTAGTATTAATCCAGCGATTCGGAGTCGGACTCAAATCTTTCAAGTCTTCCCACTAACGGCGACTGACATTCAAACGGCCATTGAGCGGGCCTTAAAAGATAAAACCAACGGGCTTGGCGACTACGACGTTGACTTAGCGGACGGTGCCATGCACCACCTGTGTACCGCAACGAACGGTGATTTACGTAGCGCACTCAACGGACTGGAACTAGCTGTCTTGTCTTCAACACCAGACGACCAAGGCATCATCCACGTCACACAAGCCATTATCGAAGAGTGTTTGCAAAAAAAGGCCCTTTCCGCTGATAAGGATGGTGACGCCCACTACGACGTCATCTCCGCGTTTCAAAAATCAATTCGGGGTTCCGACGTCAACGCGGCGTTGCACTACCTCGCCCGCTTAGTCGAAGCCGGTGACCTGAAGAGCATTATGCGGCGCTTAATGGTGATTGCGTACGAAGACATCGGGATGGCGAATCCACCCGCCTGCGCCCACACGGTCATGGCGGTGCAAGCGGCCGACCAACTTGGTTTTCCTGAAGCCCGCATTCCGTTAGCGGACGCAGTGATTGAACTTGCCCTGTCACCCAAATCAAATTCGGGGATCAACGCTATGGACGCCGCTTTGACTACGGTCAGAAAGGACCATTACGGGGACATCCCCGCCGATCTAAAGGATGCACATTACCAAGGGGCCGCCAAACTAGGTCATGGCGTCGGTTACGACTTCCCACATGATCACCCCGGTGACTGGGTCGCACAACAATATTTACCAGACGCCATTAAACGGGCCGAATATTATCAACCCAAGACGAACGGTCGGTACGAAACCGCCCTCGCCGAACAATATCAAAAATTATTAAAGGCTAATGCTAGAAACCGCTAACAACATTGTCCTATTGCGAATCATTGCAACTTTTATTTTTATATGCTAGACTATAAGTCGAAATTACTAAGGTGTGCGCATTGCCCTAAACAAAGTGTTGCCGAACAAGTAATTTAACTTTGGGAAGAGTGTTAGCTAGTTATCATAACATGCCTTATCCTTTGGTAGTTAGAGGATTAGTCAGCTCATCCCACCTGCGTTGAAGCGGGTCAATACTGAAGGGCGGTTAACGGCACCACTAGTTTTTCCGGAAGTTTACTTCCGTTGGTCAGGACTCCGGTTCTGGCCTTTTTTGTTGCAATTCAAAATTACTTTTATAAAACTAAAAGCTAAAGGTTGAAATGTCTAAAATCGATATTAACACCGTAATAGTAGCGATAGTCACTCCTAAATTATCCGCTCCGTCGGGTAGCCTCGGTGTGCTATGGGGGACGCTCCCAGCCAAAGTACGGTCTGCTCCCTCAATTCAAAGCCGATAACCCACGTCTTTGAATCGCCCCGCAAGATTGGCGTAAAATTCGCCCGCCAATCTTGCCGACACAGCACACCAAGGCTACCCGACTGCGCTAAAAACAGTCTTACTATCGGATAATCGGAGGTTGTCACCGATGATATCGGTCGTGAAGGTGGTATTGATTGTTGCCGGTCTTTACACCACGGACGGTCCGGGACAATTGCGACTTTTTCAATCGTTTCGGGCGAGGCGGAAAACCGTTCTTTTGTAGCCAATCCCATGGCCCACTGCTTCTGCAGGCGCAGTTTAATAGATGGTGCTATAACAACGTTAATGGCAACAAAATTAGTTCAGCTTGTCGTTTCCAGCCACCTATGATTACATCGGCCATGGCGACCGGTCCAAGCCTAAGGAACATCTTGGCCCGCGTCTCGCAAGGCGTCGGTGGCGTAAACTGGAAATTTGCCACCCCCATGGCAGGTATATCATGGTCGGCCTTCAGCTAAGTAAAAGGATCTAAAAAATTGATTTAGGCTGTTTTTAACTAGTCTTAGTGTAGCCGGACAGCGGTTGTGGGCAGTGACGGCCACGTTAGCTGGCGTTTTGTGCCAGGTTACGTGGCGGGGCGACTTGGAAGACTTGGGTTTTAGGCTTCCAAGCGAGGCGAAAGACCGCTTCTGGGCTGTAGCCGCCCCCACAGCCCACGACTGCTGTCCGGCGAAGCGATGAATGATCATACTTTGTCATTGTTAACTGTTGATATGACAACAATTGGAACTATTATGGAACTTTCAACCTTCAGAACTTTAATTATAAAATCAAACCCTGCGCACACATCAAGTGTGTTACCATTTGAAAAGCGTTAATTAAATATCAAAATATAAGTTACGAAAGGACGATATCACCTTGATCACCCTAATGCTCATTATTTACACCCTGATTGCTGGTTGGATTGGCTACTACCTTGTCAGCCACCAGTCCCGCCCCTTTCTCACATTTGATCCTAATCAAACGCCAACGGTCAAGCACGTTGCGCGGTACGGCGGTAGCTTAATGCTACTGGTCGCCGTTGGTAGTGCCGTCACCGTTTTCTTTCAAAGTACCGTCTGGATTGCGATCGTCCTCGCTAGTGGTTGTTTGATCATGATGGCCGTTGGCTTGCTTTTAGTCAGTTTTATGCAATTCCAGTAGAAAACGCTTTTTATTTATTACGAAAACCTTTACAATATAGGTATAAAGTATTGAGGGGTGAGAATCATGTTACAACAATACCAACACATTTTAGTTCCCGTTGACGGTTCTTATGAAGCGGAGTTAGCATTTAAGAAAGCAGTCGCTGTAGCCAAGCGTAACGGTCCTAAAGCGTCCGTGCACATGGTGCATGTCGTGGATACCCGAGCATTCCAAAACATTTCGAGTTTTGACACCACGATGGTTGAACAAGTGACGGATACCGCCCAAAAGACTTTGGATAAATACGTTGCCGAAGCCAAGGCGGATGGCTTGGAAAACGTCGACTATTCGATCGAATACGGCGCACCCAAGACAATCATCGCACGCGACGTTCCTAAGGATTTGGACATTGATTTAATCATGATTGGTGCTACCGGGCTTAACGCGGTAGAACGCTTATTGATTGGATCCGTAACCGAATACGTCACCCGTATGGCGGTATGCGACGTGCTCGTTGTCCGGACAGATTTGGAAAACAAGCCCGCACCTAAACCTAAGAAAAAATAATTAGTCCCACTAAAAAAGGTCACCATAATGGTGGCCTTTTTTTGGTTGGGACCATCCCCCACAGCACACCAGGGCTCCCCGACGGAGCGGATAATTTAGGCTCTTTGTCAACGGCTGTTGATGAGGAACTTTATGAGGAAACCAATTCATTTTCGAATTGGTTTCCTTTTTTTGTTCTGAATTGTAAATTCAATCCGAATTCGTGTGTAAAAACGCGACCAATTTTTGTACCCGTACGCCGTCCGTTTGATTTGCTTTATTTTGCGATTAACGCCCTCTAAAGGGCCATTGGAGTAGGTACTTGCCATCATGTTTTTAATTAGAGACAGATGTTTACGATAGGTTTTAATGGTTGTTTCAAGCTGTGAACTGACTTTGTCAGTTCTACTTAAAGCTTCGATGAAACGTTGGTAATCTCTGGTTCTTAACGCATCCACTAAAGCGTGCGCTGTAAAGTAAGTATGTTGAAAAATTGGATCCAGTTCTAAGCCCTTTAAGATTAACTGTTCTTGAGTAAACCAGTCTTTTAGATGCGTAAACCATTGTGGTTTACGTGTTTCTAGATTTGAAT